>NZ_AJLG01000104.1 GCF_000258495.1 Pedobacter agri PB92 | reverse complement strand
TTTTACTCATGACGGCAGAAACGAACTGGATGCAGCAATTATGGACGGAAAAACACTGATGGCAGGAGCAGTTGCCGGCGTAACTACTGTAAAAAATCCAATTTCTGCGGCAAGAGCGGTGATGGAAAAATCTGAGCATGTGATGATGGTGGGTGCCGGAGCTGATCAGTTTGCTAAAGAAGCAGGGTTAGAAATCGTAGATCCGAAATACTTCTGGACTAAAGAGCGCTGGGATGGCTTACAACAAGCCATTAAAGAGGATTCTACCAAAGCGGTTTTAGATCATGGCAGCAAAAAATCAGAATTGTTGGGTAGCAAAAACCACGATTACAAATTTGGTACTGTGGGTTGCGTGGCTTTAGATAAAGCAGGTAACCTTGCAGCCGGAACTTCAACAGGCGGCATGACCAATAAAAAGTATGGCCGCGTTGGTGATGCACCAATTATTGGCGCTGGAACTTATTGTAATAATGAAACAGCTGCCGTCTCATGTACTGGATGGGGAGAATTTTACATCCGTAACGTGGTGGCAAAAACCATTTCCGATTTAATGGAATATAAAGGTCTATCGGTAAATGAAGCTTCTAAAATTGTGTTGGATAAAGTGGGTAAAATGGGTGGCGATGGTGGCTTAATTGCATTGGATAAAAAGGGAAATATCTCGATGCCTTTTAATACCGAAGGGATGTATCGTGGGGCAATTACTGCCGATGGTAAAATTGAAGTCAACATTTATAAATAATGAAAAACGCTTTTTTATTAGCCTTTTTACTTGGGGTTTCGTTATTTGCCAATGCGCAAAACAAAACAGCAAAAGGAAATCTATTTATTATCGGCGGTGGCAATCGCTCTGATGCGTTGATGAAGCAGATGCTCCATACGGCCGAATTAAAACCAAGTGATTACATCATAGTTTTACCGATGGCAAGCGAAGTTCCTGATGCCGGTTTTGGAACGCTTTCCACACAGTTGCAAAAGCTCGATCCACGTACAATTAAAAATTTCAATTTCGCAAGGCATGAGGTAAATGACAAGAAATGGACCGATTCTTTAGCCAATGCAAAACTGATTTATATTCTGGGAGGTGACCAAAGCCGTTTTATGAATGTAGTATTGAACACTCCAGTGTACGCAGCCATTCATAAAGCTTACCAAAACGGTGCAACCATTGCCGGAACAAGCGCAGGCGCTGCGGTAATGAGCAAGTACATGATTACAGGAAAGCAATTGCTGGATACGGTTTACAAAGAGACCTTTAATAAGCTTTGGGACAAAAACATCGAGTTTTCTCAGGGTATGGTTTTATTGGAAAATACCATTATCGATCAGCATTTCCTAAAACGCAATCGCTACAACCGCCTGATTTCAGCTTTGGCTGCTTATCCTGATCTGGTATGTGTCGGCATTGATGAAAGTACTGCAATTATTGTTCACGGCAATAACGCTACAGTTGCAGGCGAAAGCCAGGTAATCCGTTTGGCTAAACCGAAGAATTTGAAAAAAACCGATGAAGGCTTGATAAAGTTCAATCAGGCTGAATTTGGAATTTTTACCGCCGGCGATGTGATTGAAATTAAACCTTAATCCAAAAAAATAATTTTTGAGTATCACTCATAGCGAAATAACAATCAAAAAAAATGCGCTGTCTACTTGCAGCGCATTGTTTGTTTTTGGTATTTCCAGAAACTATTCAGTTTTCACCAGATTTGTTTAGAAAACAGTCAATTGAGCTGGGTAATTTTAAACCTTCAATAGACCATACTTGTAAGCAAACGACACCAGCGATGCTGTATTTTTCGTTCGGGTTTTAATAATTAGATTTTTCCTGATGTTCTCAACTTTATTTTCTTCTAATTTCAGTTTTTCACTTATTTCAGTATAAGTCAATCCTTGCGCTATCAATTCTATCATTTTGAGTTCAAGGTCATCTATACCCATTATTTTTGGGGAATTATTGGTTTCTCTCATTTAATTAAATTGAACCATAAAAATATTCACTTTGTTTTGTGATTCTCATAGCTCAAAAGGGCTATTATAAATGAAATAAATATGCGATAACTTTATACTTTAGTCTTTCCGGGACGATAGATTAAATAGTGGACGCTCTGCCGCTCAAGGTAGAGCGTTTTTTTTCTAACCAAATATAAAATATTTAAGCGGCTGTATCATCAATACGAAATGGCGTCCTTTGCTTTCTGAGAAATCAGAATAAGTGTCTAATTCGGAATTCGCCCTTACGGGCTATTTTTAGGTTAGATATAAAGGCATTAAGGATACCTGATTTATGATACAGCCCTTTTTGCTTCAAATCAGTTCCAGGTTGATATTTTCAATCTGCTATTGACCTGACCATGCTCGAACTTTAATTTTTCCTCCGCCACAAATGTTTGCTCGTTAATGTTGAGAAAACGGACAAACGTTTGCGTAGCTTTTTTAGCTATCTTTTTGCCATCTTACATAAAATTATTCCCTACATCATGATGGCTATTACTTGTCAATCGGTTTTCGGTTTGATATTGAGCATTGATTATTTGGGTACAAGACCTCAGGGTTGATGAGATAAAGCACATTCCTGGTTTCTGAATCATCCTTGGTCTGGCATTTTTTCATATAAGTTTTAAATATCCTGAACAACATTAATTAATTTTGAAACAGCTTCAGATCATACTTAATAATGACAACTATCCCTACACCATCTGACGATAAACGGTTCTTCGAAATTTTAGATTTATGTTGTAAAAAGATCGAAGAAAAAATGGGCACTAAGCCAATTGCAGATTGGCGCTCTCCGGATTATAATCTTTTAAACAGCCAGCTAGGGAGGCAAACCAAAGTTTATTTGAGTGAAAATACGTTAAAAAGGATTTTTGGAAGGCTGAAAACGCCTACCCGATACTATCCTCAAAAAGCTACCCGGGATGCATTGGCGCAATTTATCGGTTATAGAGACTGGCAGGAATTCGAGCTGATTAACCGTTTCGCACCTCAAGTGGCACCAGCGATTCAACAAGAAATTAAAGTAGCAGATATCGAGCATGTCGCCCCCTACGAAAAGCAGTCAAAAGTCCGCACTTCAAAACTAATTATTGGTATAGCTATATTTATACTGGCCGTTGCAGTGGGTGGGTTTATAGTCTTCAACCAAATTGATCAGGTTAAACCTGGTGAAGTTAGTCTGATTTGTGAAAATCCGAATGGTGAGGTGCCGCACACGGCGATATTCAAATTATCCCGACTTGGTAACGTAAACGAAGATAAGCAGTTTACAATAAACTTTATGGATGAAGGACCGCTGAAAACAATCACTGCAAACCAGGAAGTGGTGCAGTTTTTTAAAAATCCTGGTGTAGTACATGTTCGGTTGTTCTATAAAAATAAAGCGATCGATACGATTGCGGTTTCCATGCAAACCAAGGGTTGGGTAGCAAATTCTGGTCATGATTCGCTCAGTGCTTTCCCAATCGCCCGCCTCAAACCACTATCGAAGCAAAAACTATTTGTTTCAGCCAAACAGTTGGATTCTGCCGGAATAAACCTTTCCAAACCTTTTATGATAGGTTTTAGTAACATTCATTCCAGTAACATCAGCGGTGATAATTTTTTATTTAAGTGTCAATTAAAAACTGAAGAAAGCAGGCCCGGAATTGCCTGTATGCAAGCCAGCATCTTTATCCTCGGCAGTGAGGGGCGGCACCGTGTATTAATGGTAAAACCGAGTTGTTCTGCTTTTTCTGAATATAACTTTTCTGAACTTCATGTGAACGGCACCTCTAAAAATCTAAGCAACATGAGTTATGATTTTAGTGCCGGAGGTAACGTTAAACTTTTAGTAAAAATAAAAAAGTGTCCTTATTTATCAATGATAAAAATTTGCTTAACACTACCTATGATAAATCTATTGGTAAAGTATTGGGGGTTAAAATTCTATTTAATGGAATAGGAACGGCGGCATCTCCTGAATTATCAGACCTCAATACAGGCGAATTATATTAATCAGCTTTCATTTTCAAATTAATACACCCTGTCATGCATTTTTTGTGTATACTAATCCAGGCTTTTAATTATCCATCAGTAAAAAAATATCATATTAAAAGCCTATAAATCAATATTTTAACTATCCATTCTTTTGTCTGTCGTTTGGATGTTTCATTTGTCGTTTTTCGCCTCAATTGCGCCTAGTTTTATCTTAATTCCAAAGCGGAAAACTTACAAAACAAACAAATTAGGTAAACAATGGAGCGTAGAGAATTTATTAAAAACAGTACGTTGACAGCTGCCGGCCTGACGATTTTACCTGGCGGGGCACTATTTGCGAAATCAGATAACAGTAGGGTTAAGCTTGGTTATATCGGCGTAGGCGCCAGAGGAATGAGCCATATTTCTGAAGGCCTTTTACGCGATGATGTAGAGATTGTTGCGATCTGCGATACACAGGAAAGTTCACTTAAAATCTGCAGGGCGGCGATTGCCAAGGCTAGGCGTGCTGCAGCAAAGGAATATACCGGTGGTACTGATGCTTATAAAAAACTTTTAGATCGGAAAGATATCGACGCGGTGATCATTGCCACACCATGGCAATTTCACAGAGACCAGGCGGTTGATGCGATGAAAGCTGGCAAGTATGTAGGTTGCGAAGTAATTGCCGGCCTAACCGTTCAAGATCACTGGGATATCGTAAAAACTTCAGAAAAAACCGGAATGCCATACATGACTTTAGAGAATGTATGTTACAGAAGGGATGTCATGGCTGCTTTAAACATGGTAAGGCAAGGCGTTTTTGGAGAGTTGGTTCACCTTGAGGGTGGCTACCAGCATAACCTCCGAAATGTGTTATTCAATGATGGTAAGGCCTACTATGGGGGTGGAGTAGAATTTGGCCCGAATGCGAGAAGCGAGGCTCAATGGAGAACACAATTTAACATCGATCAGGATGGTGATTTATATCCGACTCATGGCGCCGGGCCGATTATGCAATACGCAAATATTAACCGTGGAAACCGGTTCACCAATCTGGTATCTTTCAGTTCAAAGGCGAGAGGCCTGGCGGCCTACGTGGAAGATTTGTCTCCAGGCCACCCAAATGCGAAAATCAAATATAAAAACGGCGATGTAACTACAACACTCATCAATTGCGCCAATGGCGAAACCGTAATGCTTAGCCACGATACCCATTTGCCCCGCCCATATTCCATTGGTTTTAGGGTACAGGGAACAGATGGGATTTGGATGGACGTCAATAAATCTATCTATATCGAAAAAGAGTCTAAAGGTGATCACAAATGGCAGCCGGTAAAAGAGTGGTTTGAGAAATATGATCATCCCCTATGGAAAAAATACGAAAAAGAAGCCGTAGGAGCTGGACATGGCGGCATGGACTGGTTTGTATTTAATGGCTTTATTCAGGCTGTAAAACAGAAAAAGCAAACTCCAATTGATGTTTACGACTCGGTAACCATGAGTGTGATCACTCCGCTATCTACACAGTCTTTAAAAGAAGGCAACATGCCACAAAAATTCCCTGACTTTACCAACGGGAAGTGGAAAGAACGGAAAAATGTTTTTGCTCTTGATGATAGCGGCTTTTAATTGTTCCAGACTGATCTCTTAATTCTTGATACAAAGCAGCCAGCAATCACAATATGATCTTCGAAGTTTTAAAAGCCTTTAATTTAGATGGGCCGGAAACACAATACAGTCTTTTTGGTGGGGGATTAATTAACAATACCTGGAAGGTGAGCACCAAAAATGGTGATTTTATCCTTCAGCAAATCAATACCGATATTTTCACATCCCCGGAAGAGATTATCGAAAATATCGTCAATTTAAAAAGCTACCTGCACCAGACAGCGCCAGAATATTTGTTTGTTGGGCCGATTCAAACCAACTCGGGCCAATCTGTACTGAATATCGGGGGGTACACTTTTAGGATTTTTCCCTTCGTTCCTGAATCGATTACGATAGATAAAGTGGTACATCCGAATCAGGCTTATCAGGCGGCGAAGCAGTTTGGACAGTTTAGCAGATTGCTTAAAGATTTCGATGTAAGCAAAATCAACTTTCCGCTCCGCGATTTTCACAATTTATGCCTGCGTGTGGCGCAATACAGGCAAGCACTGAAACTGGCAGATGAGTCCAGATTATCAGCTGCGGCCTGGGCCATTCAACAGTTGGCTAAACATATGGATATTGCTCAAAAGTATGATGAGATCATCGCAAGTAATAGACTCAAAGTCAGGATATTTCATCACGATACGAAGATCAGTAATGTGCTTCTGCATCGGGATACAGGGCTTGGAATCTGCGTAATTGACCTGGATACGGTGATGCCGGGATATTTTATAAGCGATGTTGGGGATATGATGCGGACCTACCTTTCGCCGGTTACGGAAGAAGAAACAGATTTTAGCCTGATCGATATTCGTGTGGAGATTTTTGAAGCAATCTATCGGGGTTACATGAGTGAAATGGATACGGTACTCACATCATCCGAACGTGAATTGTTCATCTACGCGGGTCAGTTTATCATATTCATGCAGGCGCTACGGTTTTTGACGGACTTTTTGAACGGCGACATTTATTACGGCGCCACTTATCCTGAACAGAACCTCAACCGGGCGAAAAACCAGATCCATCTCTTAAATAAGTACACTGAAAAGATTGCTGCATTCGAAAAATTTATAGCAACAATAGAAATTAAACAAGTTGATTAAATCTGATTTTATCAGCCTAAACGGATGTGGCCTGAAGAAAGCCGGAAGGGATTATGAATTTAATGATTAACCAAAATAAAAGCATATGCCAATAACCAACAAACCACTAAAAGACTAAACAAAAAATTGATTAAAACCATTCAACAAACTTTAACTCAATGAAACCAACAACTAACCAAAAACAAAACAAGAAGCGATTTTTGGCGCCGCTAACGATGCTGATCCTGGCCCATCTGGGTATCTCCGTTGCGGCACATGCAGAAACATCACTTTATGCCAAAGTAAAACCGGTGAGTGGAACTCGTTATCTTCTGATAAACAAAGCAGGCGAGTATGAATTTGCAGGTTTAAACGAAACCACTGCTTTTGATATCATCACCGGAACGGTAAAGGATGCAAAGGGCGGGGCCATCCCCGGAGCGAGTATTACGGTAAAAGGAACTACTCGTGTCACTTCATCAAATAATTTAGGTGTGTTCAGTATTGATGCACAGGCTGGCGAAACACTTGTGATCAGCTCAATTGGGTTTACCACCAGGGAAGTAGCCGTTACCGGTGCAGCGATGGGCGTAATTACTTTGTCCGAATCTGCAGAAACACTAAACGAACTCGTTGTAGTGGGTTATAGTGTACAAAAACGCCAGAGTTTAACCGGCGCCTTAAGTACCATCAGTGGAGATAAATTAAAGAACGTAACCTCACCGAACGTACAGAATCTATTGGCCGGGAAGGCGCCAGGATTATTTGTAGCACCAGGTTCAGGCAAGCCCGGTGCGGCAGCTTCGGTCATCATTCGTGGTCAGGCTACTTTAAATGGAACAACCAACCCGCTGTGGGTTTTAGATGGTGTAATTGTAGGATCAAGCCCTGGAGAACTAAACCCGGAGGATATCGAATCGATGACGGTGTTAAAAGACGCGGCCTCCACTGCAATTTATGGTTCGCAGGGTGCCAACGGGGTAATTGTAGTCACCACCAAAAGAGCCAAGTCTGGTCAAATGACGATTGATGTATCTTCACGGGTAGGGGTTAACCAGTTAACAAACGGCAATTTGCAGATGATGGACGGGGCGGAATTATATGATTACTTTTCTTCCTTCGCGAACGCCAACACCATCAGCTTTCCACGCTGGAAACCAGAGTTACGTAACAGCAATTTCGATTGGTGGGATTTGGCTACCAAAACAGGATTTAACCAAAATCACAATATATCGCTCCAGGGCGGAACAGAAAAACTGCAATCATTCTTATCGGTAGGGTATTATGATGAATCGGGAGCAGTGCGAGGATATGATTATGAACGCTATAATTTCAGGTTAAATACCACTTATATGCCATATTCATGGCTAACGATTAAGCCATCGGTGGTTGGCTCCAGACGCAGCGTTTTCGATCAGCAATATTCAGTTAACTCAATTTATTCAAACCTGCCGTGGGATAGCCCTTATGATGCCAACGGAAATTTGGTGCCACACCGTTCATCTCTTTGGGTGAATACAGCAAGTACCAATTATTTGTACGATTTGCAATGGAACAAGGGCTCAAACGTGAATTACGAATTTATGGGAAACTTAGATTTCGATATCAAAATAACTAAAAACCTCACTTTCGCTTCCGTTAACAATTATCGTTATAACAGTTATGCAGCTGCAGGTTATACCGATCCACGATCTAATGGCGGATTGAGTGTGAATGGAAGGGTAACGGATTATCGTTCAGAATATACCCGGAGATACACCAACCAGATTGTACGTTACAGCAATAACTGGGCAAAGCATAATCTAAATGCACTGGTGGGCTATGAATTTAATGATTTTTCGAGCAAAACACTCGATGCATATGGAACGGGTATAGTTCCGGGCTTTGAAGTGCTGGATGTAACTGCAAAACCAGAAAGAACCAGAGGTGGAATTAGCCAGTGGGCGGTACAGTCCGTTTTGTTTAATTCCAATTATGATTACGATGGCCGGTATCTGGCTCAGGTATCACTTCGCAGGGATGGTGCTTCTAATTTTGGAAAGAAGTACGGTAATTTCTTCTCTGTAAGTGGGGGCTGGAATATCAGCCGTGAGGAATGGTTCAAAGCAAAATATATCAATACACTTAAGCTTCGTGCAGCTTTTGGTTCTGTAGGTAACCGTCCGTCGAGTTTATATCCTCAATATGATTTATATGCGGTTAACCCGGCGGCAGGTTATAATGGTATTCCTGGCTTGTTAATCAGTCAGTTGGGTAACCCGAATTTAACCTGGGAGCAAACCTATACCAGTGGCATTGGCCTGGATGTAAATGCCTTTAACAACAGGGCAAGGTTAACAGTAGATTATTACATCAAAAACACAGATAACATTTTATACAACGTACCCATTAGCGGCTTAACAGGTATCACCAGTATTTCACAAAATATTGGTAAAATGAGCAACAAAGGAATTGAGGTTGCGCTGGGAGGTGATATTTTTAAAACGAAAGATTTGACCTGGAGTTTAGATGTAAACTTAGGTCACAACCGGAATAAACTTACTGATATTTATAAAACCAGAAATCTGGATGGAACTTATACCGCAAAACCACTGATTGTTGGTGATGGCTTGGGGATTGCCGGATCAGCCAACCGGGTAATCCAGATTGGCCTTCCTGTAGATACCTACTACATGAGAGAATGGGCGGGCGTAAACCCGGCAGATGGTAAACCCACCTGGTATACGGTAACGAGAGATGCTGAAGGTAATGAACTTTCCAGAACCACAACTTCAGATTACTCAAAAGCTACGGAAGAAAGATTAGACAATGCTTCTCCTGATTTATTTGGTGGGATCACCACATATTTAAGGTACAAAGGCTTCGATTTGAATGCAGTTTTTGGTTATTCTATTGGTGGAAAAGTTTACAACTACTCCCGTCAGGAATATGACGCTGATGGTACTTATACGGATCGAAATCAAATGCAATTGATGGAAGGCTGGTCGAGATGGCAGAAGCCTGGCGATATTGCCACCCATCCGGTCGCACGATACAATAATCAGGATAAGGGAAATTCAGTTTCTTCACGTTATATCGAAAGCAATGACTTTTTCAGAATGCGTTCATTGGCGCTAGGCTATAACTTCGAGCTGAAAAAGTATAAAATCAGAAATCTGAGGGCTTTCATTTCCGGCGAAAACCTGTTCGTCATTACCAAATACTCAGGTGTTGATCCGGAGATTCCGGTTGCAGAAGATACCGGAAATGTGCTTTTCTCAACAGGTCCTTCAGTTTATCCAATGACCAGAAAATTTATGTTCGGCCTTAATGTTTCATTCTAATTCATACAAAATGAAAAAGATCATAATTATATTGTTTGCGGTGATCGCAATATCATCCTGCAAAATAGACAGGGAGCCATTCGGTTCATTACAGTCTGAAAAAATAAATAGCAATCCGGAAGAATCCATCGATGCATTACTGAACGGAACTTATGCCCAGTTGAAAGCATGGTCAGATCCTATGCACCGTTTAGGTGAATATGCCGGAGATAACATCATGATCAGGGGTTCCTCTACAGATGCTTTTTATGAGTTCATTTCTTTTGCGAGAACACCGAACAATTCCAGGTTATCTACTTTTTGGGATAGCGGCTACAAAGCCGTCGCACAGGCGTCAAACATCATCAGTATGATACCGCAGGGTAAAAGCACTACATTAGACAGTAAGTTAGGAGAGTGTTATTTTATCCGCGGATTAATTTATTTTTATCTGGTGAGGGCATACGGCCGCCCATATTACCAAAACCCTGAAACTAACCTTGGCGTGCCAATTGTGAACGGAACACCAGCCGATGTCATCAATTTAAATCTGCCGGATCGGGCCAGTGTGAAAACAACTTACGAACAGGTGATAGCTGATTTGAAAAAAGCCGAGGAACTGATTAACGTAAATAAGGGTTCTATTTTTGCTTCGAAGGAAGCTGCCCAGGCATTACTTTCAAGGGTTTATTTATACATGAGTGGAACTTATGAAAATCCTAATCAGGCATTCGCTCAACTGTCGGTAGATTATGCCACAAAGGTAATTTCAGGCTCAACCCGTTACAGCTTACTTCCACGTGCCGATTTTATGAAGTATAACACCTTTTTACCCGAAACCAATAAAGAAACCATTTTTGCCATTAAACGTGTTGCTTCCGAATTCTCCGGATCAGATCATTACTATGGAATTGGTGGGATGTATGCAAATATTGGCGGCCAGGGCTGGGGAGAAATGTATGCCAGTGCAAAATATATCGATTTGTTAAATGAAACCGGCAGGAACGACTGGCGCCCCGCAAAGTATAAAATTGTAGATGCCCGGGCTGCTTTCATTGAGCCAACTTATGCAACAAATGCTTCAGGTGCGTTTACGGAAGTGTTCCGGTTTATTAAAGATGATGCCGCCAATACCTTAAACTATGTTCAGGCCAATATTACCAGAAATGGAAATACAATAACCTGTACAGAAGGTACGGATGTATACACCTTGACACCGGTAGATGCCGCTCAGGAAATCTACAGCATCAACTATAAGAATGGAAAAACGTATACTGGAGTAATTGATAACTTCATTACCTTGAACCGGGTTTATCCACAATTTTATATTGTAAAAGATTCTCGTGAAGGCGAAAATTCGCACCTTCATTCGCCGGTAATCAGCAGGCTTGGAGAAGTTTATTTAAACAGGGCAGAAGCTTATGCGAAATTGCAGCGGTATACTGAAGCACTTAGTGATTTGAATACCATTCGTACGCGTTCAATTGTAAATGGCGGCTATTCATCACTTACGGCAGCAAATGCAGGCAATTTAATTGATAAGGAGCGTCAGCTGGAATTGGCTTATCAGGCAGAAAGAAGTTTTGATGTATTCCGTAATGGAAAACCTTTGGTACGCCGGTATCCGGGACCGCAGAATCAAACGGCAGATATATCTGCCAACGACTTTCGGGTAGTGTATTATATTCCGCAGAGTGCCATCAACTCTTATCCTGGAAAATTAACCCAAAACCCAACCCAATAATTACAATCTTAAACAGGATGCAGATCTCTGTATCCTGTTTAAATTGATATCAATACTGGCAATAGCAAATGCTACAGCGGCATCTGAAATGTAAAACTTGTTTCTTTGGTGTCAGAACTGGCAGTTAAATGTCCGCCGTGTGCTTTGGCAATTTGTGAGGCAATATACAGCCCCAATCCTAAACCTTGTTTGCTTGGCGTGTTGGCTTCCCTGGTAAAGGGTTCAAATAACGTTTCGAGTACATCCGTTGGAATTGCCCTCCCACCATTGATTACTGTAATTTTCAGAATATCATCTTGTATTTCAGTAATAATTTTAACAGGCGTATCTACTGATCCATGGGTAAGTGCATTGGCCAGTAAATTAGATAACATTTGAGATAAGCGGTTGATGTCGCAACGCACTGATTTTTTCGCATTAAAATAAGTAATCACGCTACGCTCCGGATAAGAGATCATTAATTCATCAATGATATGGGTAATAATGGGTTCAATCATTACCTCATGAAGCGCCAGCAAAATACCACCTCCTAATCTTACCCTGGCAAAATCCATTACATTGGCAATTAATTCTTCCATGCGAAGGCTGCTTTTAGCAATTGTAGATACAATGGATTTGTCACGATCGGACAATACGGAACGCCCGAGTAACGATGAGCCGGTTTTAATCGCACCAAGGGGATTACGAAGATCATGACCTAAAACTGCAATAAACTGCTCCCTTAAAATAGCCAGCTCCCGTTCAGTTTGAATGGTGTTTTCAGCATCACTGATGGCATGACGGAGATTATCTTCATAAACTTTTCTTTCTGTGGCACGATAAATATTTAGTCGCATCTCCTGCGGCTGCCCGTTTTCGTCTTTTTTGGCATAGCCATTTATCAATACCTGCATTTTGCTACCATCGCTTAACGAAAGTTCTGCGGCAACTTCTTCGAAAAAGCCTTTAAGCCTTAACATTGGAGCCAAATGTGTTTCGTAAAATATCCTGCTTCCTACCGCCAGAATACTGGTCATTCGCTTACCGATGAGTTGTTCCCTTTCCAATCCCAGCCACATGGCTATTCTGGAATTGGCTTTAATGATTTCTCCTTTTGGCGTGGTCGAAATATAGCCGGAGAGCGAATTTTCTAAAAACTCGTCCAGATGATCTTCGTTTGATAAATTGCTCATCGGGTTAATTGGTAAGGCGATTATAAAAACTCTTTGATCGCAGAAATGGTTTCTGCCGGTGCACTCAAGTGTGGGCAATGACCCGTTGCTTCGAGAATAGTAAGTTTGCTATTATCCATTTGCTGATGGATAAACGCTCCAACTTCTACAGGAGCAATAATATCTTCAGAACACTGGAGAATAAGTGTAGGGGTGTGGCAGGTTTTCAGAATGCTTCTGCTATCGGTTAGGAATGTCGCACGGGCGAACTGCCTGGCAATGGTTGGATCGGTACGACAAAAGCTATTGGTTAACTCCTCACTCAGCTCAGCCCTGTCGGCGTTGGCCATAATCATTGGTGCCATGGTCATCGACCAACCCAAATGATTTTGATCCAATGAAGCCAACAATTCATCTATTTCTATTCTGCTAAAACCACCAATATAATCGCCATCGTTAATATATGATGGTGAAGGAGAAACTAAAATCAGCGCTTTGAATAATCCCGGAGATTGTGCTGCGGCCATAATACCCATCATTGCACTAACCGAATGACCTACGAAAATGATTTCTTTCAACTGAAGCGCTTCCGCAATTTCTAGGATATCATGGGCATAACCATCCAGTTCGTTATATTTTACAGGATCATACGCATTAAGGTCTGAAAGCCCTGCTCCAACATGGTCAAACAAAATGATTTTGTAATTTTCAGCGAAAGCTGGAACAATTAAGCGCCACATGTTCTGGTCACAGCCAAACCCATGGGCAAACATCATCGTAGTACTTCCATTACCCAGTTGATGTACGTTATTTCTTTCCAGTACACTCATTTTTTTTCAATAAAAGGCTAAAAGACAACGATGTGATGAATTGGATGATTCTTAAGATCAGGGGTAAAAATACATAATTTATTTCACATCTGTTTATTGAAAACAGCAGCCCAACACATACCATACAATCTGCTTTTCAAATGAAAACACTTCCTGTTTGGTTCAAAAGGACTTTTCAATCCTTTGGACGTGGGTTATTAATTTATCTCTTATTTCAATCAAATGAAGAAATTATGCCACGCTAATGAAAAAAGCCCTTCATCATTTGATAAAGGGCTTTTGTTTTTTTCTGGCGGAGAGCGAGGGATTCGAACCCCCGGACCTGTTACAGTCAACAGTTTTCAAGACTGCCGCATTCGACCACTCTGCCAGCTCTCCGCTGCAAAAGTAGGAATTTGGCGCCAATCTGCAAATGATTTTTACTATAATATTTAAATCAAAACATTACCGCTTGTTTATCATTTAGTTAGCTTGCCTTTTATTTCTTTTTCGCTTTAAAATACTCGACTAACTCACTGCTTTTTCGCTTTCAACAGATAAAATTCCATTGCCTTCTACTATAAAACAAACTAATCCGGTTAAAACCAAAGATGATAGCCAGAATTCGGCGTAGGGTTTAAAAATCCCTCCTGATATGTTGATGAAAAATACGGCTCCGATAAGAATAGGAAGGTTTAGCAGGCAAAATAATCGGGTATGTGTACCTAATGTAATGGCTATTCCTCCTAAAATATGCATCACGATAATCAAATGTGCAAGTAAACTGATACTAACCGCTGCACCCAACATGGCGCCCCGCATCAAATGACTGAACGCTTCCATATTGGTATAAAACGTAATCCCTTTCCATATGAGAATTACGCCAAGTACTATTCTAAAATAATCAAGCCATTTCGGGTGATGCTGATCGCCCCAGTGTTGAATTTTCTTAAGCAGGTTCATAATCTTTTATATTTTGGTTAAATCAATTTACGAAAAATATTATCATGCATCGAAAAATTAACATTTCAAAATAAAGCAAGACATAAACTTAACAACTTTAAAATGAGTGTTTTTAGATTGCACTACACGGTCCTCTGTATTTTTTAAACGAAACAATTTTCGATCAATCTATTGACAGATTAACTAAATATGCGATATTTGTATCGTAAACGATATAATCGCTTGCGATACAATTATCTAAATGATTAAAATGAAAACATTATATCAGACTAGCGCATCAGTAACAGGTGGCCGTAATGGAAAAGTAACCAGTGAAGATGGTGCATTATCACTTGAAGTGAGAATGCCAAAGGAACTTGGAGGAAACGGGGCAGGATATACCAACCCGGAACAATTATTTGCTGCGGGCTACGCTGCCTGTTTTGATAGTGCCCTTAATTTGGTAATGCATCAGGCAGGAGTGAAGGCTGCTGAACCAACAACTGTTAAGGCAAATATTTCTTTACATCCGGACGGAAAAGGTGGGTTCGTATTGGGTGCAAACTTGCAGATAAGCTTACCAGGTATTGAAACTGTTCGAGCGCAGGAACTAATAGATACAGCACATAACATTTGTCCTTATTCGAATGCAATACGTGGAAATATTGAAGTGGCATTAGAGCTAGTATAAACCTTAATAATGCATAAAGGGACATCTCGGCCCTTTATGCTTTACATTTTTTATATTTGAGCGCTTTGGTTAATCATATTATTACCAATAAATAGATAAAGCAGTAAACATGGATACATATTTTAAACTGGAAGACCAGCTCTGCTTCCCTCTTTATGCCGCATCTCGCATGGTTACAAAATGTTATCAACCCGTATTGGATGATCTGGGAATTACCTATCCGCAATATATTGTCCTGATGGTTTTATGGGAAACCGACAATATCTGCATGAGTTTCTTAGCCGATAAATTAAGGTTGCAGTCGAATACACTTACTCCACTACTCAAGCGCATGCAGGAGCAAGGCTTGGTAGAACGTATCCGATCCGAAAAAGATGAACGTAGTATCATTGTATCTCTAGCGAAAAAAGGGATAGACCTGAAACAGCAGGCACATCGCCTGCATAGCCGAATAAAAGAGAATCTGGGCATTACTGCTCAGGAGGCGCACGATCTCAAAAATTTGCTTAATAAATTGATTCTAAATATTTCTTCCTAGCGTGCATATCTAGCGCTAATCATTACGATTTCCTATAGCCAATATTTCAAATAAGCCTTTAGCTTATCTTGTTATCGCAATAAGTCAGATTGAGCTCTGGGTAGTATATCCATGAGCAGACGCGATGGCTAGCAGAGAGAACAACATTATGATAGATATTATGGGGTTTTAGTACATTAATGCTATATTCCAGTTTGAAGATAGTGAGGTTATCATTAATCTGGCAAATAGCAAGGAAGAAGCGTGTCAATTTTTTGCTTATTATGATAGTCTCAGCGTCTATACCACAGTCAAAAAATAAACTAAAATAATGAATCAGCATTTTTGCTGTATTGACAAAATAGTAGAATAATCTGTATCCTAAAGATAACGTAAATATAAAAGATAGAAAATGTTGACATTTGTCCTTCAAATCAGTGGGTAAAATGTGAATGGCAGTGCGCGATTAGCACATTACAAATGGAAAATTCTATAGCAAAATCCCTCAGGCAAATCGCGAGAGGGATTTATATCTTTCATCCGAAAGAATTAAAGGATCGTCATCCATTGATCCTTAAGACTGAATTGTCGTTTGCAATAATAAAAATTTCATACGAGGAGTAAAAAAAAGATATAGATTTCAGCCTACCTTTCTCTTTATTTAGATAAGGCTGTGGATAGCAAGCAGAGACTACCAGCCATTTCAGACTTTATGACCCCTAATAATCACAATATTCCATCTTGCCTGACGGGCTATAATCTTTCACTCACTGTAAATTTTACACCCTGTAAGAGAGTAACTTAGTTTAATGTTGATTATTATCTTTACTGAGATGGTTAGGGGAATTATCCCAAGGGCATTAAATATGAAAAGAATATAAACGCCAGACCAAATTGGTTAATAAGTTCAGTCTAATCGCAATTAAATACCATATCTGGATATTGAAGTTAATCGATATGCATGAAGGAAATTATTAATGGGATAAACTCACATCCATTATAATATTGAAATTCATCCACTATATAAATTTTATCCCCCTGTACATACACTTCAGTGATTACTAATTTTGCATCAGTTATTTTTATTTCATTTGACTTTTTTGTTTAGATGGAGCTTACTGATGCTTTAATCATTACAATAACGTGATTAGCAGTATTAAGTTAATCTGATATAACATAGTCTAAAACTTGTATGTTTAATTAGTCTAATAAGAAAAAAATGGCATAAAATTAGACCCCGCATCCGGTATGAATAAAACTAATGCCCCTATCCCGGATTTCATGGGAATTGACGAAACAGAAAGAAAGGTTATAGAGTTAGTTGCTAGTGGCCTTACTAACCTGGAAATTAGTAAAGAGTTACAAACTAAGCCAGGTGTAGTGGAGAAACTACGCAAAAATCTGATTACTAAGACCCGGACTAAAAATTCCGCATCCCTGGTTTCGTTTGCTTACAAATATGGATTACTAAAAGCTTGATAAAAAGCCTTACATGACTGCAAGGCTTTCTAATTCAAACAAACACAAAAGCTTCGAAAAGCTTTTGCAATTAAAGTTAGCCTATCCCATCCGGGCATAAGTTAATAAATGGTAATGTTTATAGATTCGCATTGCAAAAATACAGGTTTGGCTTACTAGCTAAATAGCCCTTTAGTATTATAAAAAAGCCTTAAAAGGCTTTTACTTTTAATTAAATCGTCCCGGGTCTAATGAAGCGCTCAAGTTAACATTTGATTCAAAACTCATCGTATGATATATCGACGTATTAGACTCAATAATTACCTGCCTTATGATTACTAATCATATAAAAAGATTATCGCTATTGATACAGCTAACCTTCAATGCGGGGTAACCTTATCCTATAAATTTGTTTCATATTGAAAGGCTTTATTTAGTATGCCATCCACACAACCTGACTCTGCGGCATTTGGCTGTCATATAGGGATGGTTTACCTGCTTTGTTACGTATAAATGT
>NZ_AJLG01000103.1 GCF_000258495.1 Pedobacter agri PB92 | reverse complement strand
ACGTACACACTCTTCATTCAGAATAGTTAACGCATATAATCCTATCGGAACAGAATCGAGCTTGAACCGGATGTTTTGAATGCTGAAAGCTTTAAGCTCGAAAGCAGAATGAAGGTAAATCGTCGAAAAATCGTGAAGTACAACGTGAATGCTCGATGCCTTGTTACTTTCCAACTGAACCCGCAAATCATTATCTACGACCGAATTACGAGCCCTGAGTACTAAGCCATCAGGTAAAATAGATGGTAAATCAAACCGTTTGGCAGAATCGATGCCTGGAATTTTCACATACAGCCTTTTATTTTTATTAGGCTGAAGCATAAAGCTTCCCATGCCTACCGAGTTAGTGCTTATAGTATCTATAACTTTATCATTATCGTAAAGTACAGCACGCCCATGTATTGCATTGCCGTTTTCATCTTTAATCTCAAAACCTAATCGACAATATAACTGATCTATAAGATTGCCGCTTTCAGGATAAAAATTGATCTTATATTTCTTTGCATTCCTAACAGGAAGATTAAACGTTAAATTTCTAATACTTTTACCTTTTCTGATAGTAGCCTGAAGCAAGTTATTTTCTTCATTAATTTGATCTGCGTTATAATCGATCATAATTTCTCCAATCACATTGCTTTTTGCTTTTCCTGCATGAAGAATATTATTGCCTCTACCAATTTTATAACTTACCTCAGCCTGCTCAACAAAGCGATTATCACTTGATAATACCTTGAGCAATGCAGTTTCCCTTTTTTGTTTTTTCATCGTAGCTTTTAAAAACTGATACCTTTGGAACAAGTGGATTGATCGTAGTAGAATTTATTATGATCGGCTGCATAAATACGCCATCAAAATCGTTGTTTAATTTGATGTTGGTATTGGCCACAAAATTATAATGACCACTCTGCAGTGAATCCGGAAGGGTGAAACTGCCAAAAGCCATACCTTCTTCTATCAGAAATTTTTCTTGTAAGAGTATGGTACTATCAGCTGCGTTAACCAGTGATAAGTAAAGTGTATGAAATTGATCAGACTTTACAGCAGCTTTTAATAAATAAGCGGTAAACCAAACCTGATCATTATTGGTATACACATTTTTATCAAAATGGATAAAAAGCGTAGAGCGGTTGTGTTGTAAATGGTAGCTTTTTAAATTATCTGCAACAACATCAAAACTTTGAACTTGTGCCCTCGTAAGGTAGCCGAAAAGCATAAAGAAAGAAACAAGGATGATTTTGGGAAGCATAATTTACAGTATGCCTAAAAATCATGATTTTATTTCATTCATCCAACTAAATAATTCCGTGAAGTGGTCTTCCTGCTTTCGCCAACTGATTAATTTTCAACTCAGTTGATTGGTCTTTGATCAGTTCCGGTGCATGATGTGGTTTCTTCCTCGCATCGATAATCAATGAACCTTTACAGCCCCAATGTTTATTTATGGTAAAGTCATTAACGCCATAAATATCTGCTGCAGGATTGCTTCGGGTAAAGGTAATCCACACTAAATTATCAATATTTGCGGCAGTAAATGCTGAATCATCTGCCAACACAATCAGCGGGAAGCCAGATAAATCCTGGTCAATTAAAGAGATATTCAATAGGGCAATTTCAGCTGCCGTTTTCTCGGCACTAATATATTTATCGCACTCAATAACCAAAATACCCGGAATTGCTACGTGGTACTGATAACAGCCATCTCCCATTTTTAAGCCTTCGGGAACGGCATTCCATAAGGTTCTCTTCTTCTCTCCTGCTGCCGCAATCACAACTTTCGAGCCACTGTTCAATCCATCTCCACTATAATCTAAAGTATCGATGGTAGTATTGGTATAAAAATGAATATCTCTGGTTAAATCTAACCGTTCGAGTATGTGCGTAAGAAATTCCTGAATATGATGAGTGCTTAATTTTTCGTCATCTTCCTTTGCTGCGATAAAAACATATTTTGCCAAACTCAACTGATTTTTCCCTAAAATGTGATTGGCGATGGTAAGGATTTCTTGTGGCCTTCGCTCTTTTAAATAAGGCGTGTAACGTTCACTTCCAATAGCAAACAACAAGGGATGAACTCCTGCTGTATCAACAGCATGAACTTCTTTTAAACCATGAATTTCCTGGGGAATAGCAGAACCTGTGATCTCATGAATCAATGCACCAAAACTGGTGTCTTCCTGTGGTGGTCTGCCGACTACCGTAAACGACCAAATGGCATCCTGTTTATGATAAACATTGTGCACTTTCATCAATGGAAAAGGATGCGTTAAGCTATAGTAACCTAAATGATCACCAAAGGGCCCTTCTGGCTTATTTTCGTTTGGATAAACTGTTCCGGTGATAACGAAATCGGCATCTGCTGAAATGCAGAATCCTTCATCATCATAAAAATAGCGAAATCTCCGATCGCCCAAGGCACCGGCAAAAGTCATTTCAGATAAACCTTCAGGCAGCGGCATCACGGCCGCTAGCGGATGCGACGGAGGTCCGCCTACGAAAATACTAACCTTTAAGGGTTGCCCAACTTTATTCGCTTTAGATTGGTGAACACCAATACCCCGATGTATTTGATAATGTAAGCCAATCTCTTTGTTTTGAATATAATCGTTTCCACCAAGCTGAATACGATACATTCCCAAGTTGGCGTTTAAAATGCCTGGTTTTTCAATATCCTCAGTATATACTTGAGGCATGGTAACAAACGGACCACCATCCATTGGCCAATTTACGATTTGAGGCAATTGATCAATAGTGGTTTTCTTGAAGTTGTTCTTAGCAGAAGGCGTTTTCATGGGTAATGCCGACAAAGCAGACATGGCGGAACCTGCATACTTGAAAGGATTCTTCAATGCTTTCATCGGATCGTTTCGTAACGACACCAATTGCTGTACCTTGGGCAACGTATCTCTAAATATAAATTTCGAGCGCTCTAATGTTCCAAATAAGTTGGAAACAGCCGGAAAGGGACTACCCTTTACCTTCTCAAAAAATAATGCCGGACCTTGTTTTTCATAAACCCTTAAATGGATGGCTGCCATTTCTAAATACGGATCTACTTCTTCTTTAATCCTGATTAAATGACCATGTTTTTCGAGGTCGGAAACACATTCTGCTAAACTTTTATATGCCATGCCCAAAGATAAATAAATAGCTATTCTATAAAACTAAAAAGCCTCAGATAAACAGATTTGACAATTCATCTATTTAACTGAGGCCCGTTTAACCTACTTTTTAAATTATTTCTTTCCTGCAAATGAGCGTAACATCCAGGTATTTTTCTCCTTAAACTGCATGAAACGGTTTACCATATCATTCGATCCGTCGTCACCTGCATCAGCTGTAGCTTCAAGAATTTCCCTTTCAATTTCGATTAATTTTGACATATCATCCAAAATAGCATCAACCATATCAAGATCTTTCATCCCAATGGTATCAATCTCTTGAATTTGTGATTCTTTAATGTAATCAGCAAAACGACTATGAGGTGGTTTACCTAGTGTTAAAACACGTTCTGCTATTTCATCAATAGTTAACTGGGCATTAGTATATAGCTCTTCAAATTTAACATGAAGCGTGAAAAAATTTTGTCCTTTTATATTCCAGTGGCAACCTCTCAGTTTTTGATAGTGGATGTGGTAATTGGCCAGATAATCGTTCAAAAGATCTACTACTGGTTTTACCTCTGTTTCATTTAAGCTTATTTCCTTGGCGTCCATTTTAATAATTTTTATGTGATTTTAATGTGTACCTAACAAATCAGATTTATAAAAGTTTTAATCTAAATCTTCAGCAATACAATACCTTATTTATAAGTGCGTTTATTAAGCAATAAGAAGCCAATTTGTATCTATTACAATTTATTGTGAATGAATAACATATAGACTGATGTAAATTTTGATCCTATCATTTTTACGATCAAAGCGTTTAGAAAACTCGATATGGTTAACAATATTATTCGTATAATTGCTTCCTTTGACTAAGAAATTTATAGAAAATAAATGCACAAAATATACTTATCTGCTTTTGTTCTATTTGCTCTAAACATCGCAAATGCTAAAGCAAGCACAGGTAGAGACTCTATCGGCGTTGAAAATAATAATGGCAAGAAACTTATCGTTCATCAAATTGTAGCCAAAGACACTTATTATTCTGTTGGCAGAAGGTACAATGTATCTCCCAAAGATATTATGGCCTACAATGAGAACAAATACCTTCAGGTAGGTGTAATCATTAAAGTTCCAACAAATCTTCCATGGGGTTCTACAAATGTTACAAGTCCGGTTTCGTCATCCACTGATGGCGGTATAATTGAACATACGGTAAAGGCGAAAGAAAATTTAAACATGCTTGCCGAAAAGTATGGAACCACCATTATCGAAATTAAACGACTAAATAATTTAAGCGGAAATAACTTAAGTATTGGGCAGGTGCTAAAAATTGCTACCAAAGGCACTGTTGCTGAAACGCCAAATCCCGCTCCTGCGCAACCGACAAAGGTTGTTACGCAAACCCCTGCTCAGGAAAGTACAGTTACCGATCAGACCATGATTGAACACACTGTTGCACCTAAAGAGTTTTTGGGTAAAATAGCAGAGAAATATGGAACCACTGTTGAAGAAGTAAAAAAAGCCAATAATCTATCGAGCAATAATCTTCGAATTGGTCAGAAACTAAAAATTCCGGCTACAAAAAACATAGAAGAAAGTAAAGTAGTCAGTGTTGCTGAAGAAAAATCTGTTGAGGATAATAAACCTGTAAATGCATCTGGCACACATACCGTTTTAAGAAACGAAACTATTTTTACTGTAGCAAAGCAATATGGTGTTACAGCTTATCAGTTGCGTAAATTAAATAATTTGCCCGATAATGCCATTAGCATCGGACAGGTTTTAAAAGTACCGGGAGGTATTGTAACCGATGTTCAGGTACCGAAAGAGAAACAAGTTGAGCCCGCTGTAGAGGTGCCGGTTAATAACTCAAAAGAAGAAAGTTTCATCCATACTGTGGCAACTGGCGAAAACATTTTCAGTATCGCGAAAAAGTATAACCTTACGGCTTATCAAATCAGGTCGGCAAATAAGCTATCAGATAATTCAATTAAGGTTGATCAAAAACTAGTGATTCCAAAACCACCACAACCTAAATCTGTAAACGAAGCATCTAAAGAGGATCAGGAAAGTGAGCCGGATAGCACAATGGTAAAGGATCCAAAACTACGCCGTGACCCGAGCGTTTATGGTTTAAGCCAGATTGAAGAAAAGGGTGCTGCAGTATGGATTGCAGATGCAGACCTGGATAGCTCAAAAATGTTGGTTTTACACCGCACAGCACCTGTTGGCAGAGTGATTAAAATTACTAATCCGATGACGAACAAGACCACTTTTGCAAAGGTTGTTGGTAAATTCACTGAAAACGAATCAACAAAAGATGTTATTATTGTAATGACTAAAGCTGTGGCCGATTCATTAGGCGCTTTAGACAAACGTTTTTTCTGCAATTTAACATATAGTGCTCAATGAGTTTGAACAAAAAACCATTTATAATAGGTATTGCCGGCGGTAGCGGATCAGGTAAAACATTTTTTTTAAACTGTTTTTTACATCACTTTAAACAAGATGAGGTTACACTTGTTTCTCAGGATGATTATTACATTCCTGCAGGAGACATGACCCAGGAAGAAAATAAGTTATACAATTTCGATCTTCCCTCTACTATTGATAGCGAACAGTTTTTACGAGATATTAAACAATTGACAAGTGGTGAGGTAGTTTATAAAAAAGAATACAATTTCAATAATCCGCTTGCAGTTGTAAAAATACTGGAAATTAAATCTGCGCCCATTATTATCGTTGAAGGACTTTTCATCCTCCATTTCAAAGAAATTGCAGCCTTGCTTGATCATACCATTTTTGTTGATGCTGATGAACAGGTCGCATTAGATCGCCGGATTAAACGCGATGGCTTGGAACGTGGCTATCCTGAAGATGATGTACTTTACAAGTGGCACAATCACGTTGTGCCGGCCTACAAAGAATATTTACTTCCCTATAGGGAACAATGCCACAAGGTGATCATGAATAACACCAATGAGCCGGATGAAATAATAGCCATTACGGAGGCCATTTCAAATGACCTAAGAGATAGTATCCTGGTTGATATTCATTAACAAACATCTTAAAAGAGCGGCCATTTTATAATCGCCGCTCTTTTTACATATTCAATTTCATTTCAGGTATTTCTCCTTCTACAATTAACCTTCCAGCAGTTGATTGCTTTATAAAATCAACGCTCACGCCAGGAGCCCGCTCCAGGAGTTTAAATCCACCTTCTGGCAATACATCTAAAACAGCTAATTCGGTTACGATTTTCCTGATACATTTTACGCCGGTAAGCGGTAAAGTGCATGATGGAAGCAGCTTGCTCTCCCCTGCTTTATTTACATGTTGCATGGCTACAATGATATTTTTAGCAGATGCAACTAAATCCATTGCACCACCCATTCCCTTTACCATTTTTCCAGGGATTTTCCAATTTGCAATATCACCATTTTCAGAAACCTCCATTGCTCCTAAAATAGTAAGATCTACTTTTTGAGCTCTGATCATGCCAAAGCTCATTGCTGAATCAAAAATCGAAGATCCGGGTAAAGTGGTGATGGTTTGTTTTCCAGCGTTAATTAAATCTGCATCTTCTTCCCCTTCAAATGGAAATGGACCCATCCCTAAAAGACCGTTTTCTGATTGTAAAACTACGTTTATCCCCTTCGGAATATAATTGGCAACCAAAGTTGGAATTCCAATCCCCAGATTAACGTAATAACCGTCTTTTATTTCTTGTGCAATACGTTGCGCTATTTCTTCTTTATTAAACATAATTTGATTGATAGATTAAGATATCGGATAAATTCCGGACTAGCGACTTCAGACCTCAGACTTCCTGACCGTACGCTGCTCAATTCGCTTTTTATAATCCTTACCCTGAAAAATGCGATGAACGTAAATTCCAGGTGTATGGATATAGTCCGGATCCAATTCTCCGGCCTCAACTAGTTCTTCCACTTCAGCAATCGTGATTTTCCCAGCCATAGCCATCACCGGATTAAAATTTCTACTTGTAGAACGAAAAATCAAGTTACCGGCCGTATCTCCTTTCCAGGCTTTTACAATGGCGAAATCAGCATCAAAAGCATATTCCATTAAATAATCCTTACCATTAAAATTTCTGATTTCTTTGCCTTCAGCCACTTCTGTCCCTACGCCAGCAGGTGTAAATATTGCAGGCATTCCATATCCGGCAGCCAAACATCTTGTTGCTAAAGTACCTTGAGGGATAAGATCTACCTCAAGCTCACCACTTAATAGCTGACGCTCAAACTCAGCATTTTCACCAACGTAAGAAGAAATCATTTTTTTAACCTGACGCTGTTTCAACATCAATCCAATACCAAAGTCATCTACTCCTGCGTTGTTAGAAATGCAGGTTAAACTTTTTACGCCTTTAGTTACCAAAGCATTAATGCAGTTTTCTGGAATGCCGCAAAGTCCAAATCCACCAAGCATTAGAGTTGCTCCGTCTGAAATATCTCTGATCGCTTCTTCAGCGCCTGATACCACCTTATTTATCATTTTATGAATTATTGGTTAGTTTGCTAATTTAACAAATGCCTTTAAATTTCCGGTAGATTTAGTCTGTAAATCTCCTGGGAGTGTTATTTAATTGGAATTGTTCTAAACAACGCTTACCTTTGTGATGCAATGATTTACGAGAGAGACGACAAAACATTTATTATTCCAACCGATCCTGAATTTCAAAAGGGAATGGGATACCTTTTCAGCTGCACTGCTGAACATAAAAAATGCTGTGAAAAATTTAAGAAGGGTAAGCGTTGTAAAAATGTCCTGGAAATAAGAAAAAGTAGCCTAACTCTAAAAACTCCAAGCTTGCGTCTGCGCTTATAGATAATCCAGCCATACTCGCAACTTAACAGTATTAGCTTTTTAAATGCTAATTGCCTGGTATTGCTATTCAGTTTTATTCATTAATTAAAGTAACTATAGCACCATAAAATTATAATGCTATAGTTATTACTAGTTTAGATAAACATAAGTAATTCCATCGCCACCTCTATCGGCATGCTCATCTTCCATCCTATTCACCTGACTATATTTCCGAAGATACTCCCTGATCATTTTACGTAAAATGCCATCTCCTTTTCCATGGATAATTTTGATAGAAG
This sequence comes from Pedobacter agri PB92, assembly GCF_000258495.1. Taxonomy (GTDB): domain Bacteria; phylum Bacteroidota; class Bacteroidia; order Sphingobacteriales; family Sphingobacteriaceae; genus Pedobacter; species Pedobacter agri. Next base: position 9,945 of record NZ_AJLG01000103.1, on the reverse strand, counting down.
GAAATCCTAACATAATCGCTTTATCCAGATATTTTTCCACCTCGAATAAAGCATCTTCTGTACGTTTGCCACGAAGATCGAGCTCGGCTCGGAAACCAGAAACGGCATCATTCATCCTGCCTGCAAAAGAACCTCCACTACTTTGAATAACCTTTTTTGCTTCTTTATTGCTAATTTTTTGAACACGGGTTTTCTTTACATTCGATCGTAAATCGCCAATGGCTAAAACCAGCTCATTGCGATTAATCTCCAACACCTGTCCGGTAGTTTCGCTGTCAGTAAATTTCACCCAATCGCCAACGCCTATTTCTCCTCCAATAACAACCTGAACCGGTTTTGGACGCTCTTTCGGAACTGTATTCTTTACCAATTCACGCTGCAAATTCTGGCGGAGTTCTTTTGTTACGATTTTATCAGCCTGCTTTTCTTTAATTTCAGCAATGGTGTTTTCAACTAATTTATTAGCATTTCTAATAATATTTTGTGCTTCTTGTTTGGCTTCTTTGATTAAAACCCTTCTGTTTTCATCCAAAAATGCCCTGAGTTTTTCATTTTCTTCAACTAGGTTTTTAGCCTTATTCTGTTGATTCGCCAAACTTACTTTTGCATCATAGATTGTTTTTTTCTCACGCTCCAGATCGACCAACATGGTATCTACACGATTTTGATTTGAACCCGTTTTTTCCTTTGCCAGTTGGATAACCTCTTTAGGCAAACCGATGTTTTGGGCAATTTCGAACGCGTAAGAACTTCCTGGCTTCCCCATTTCCAAAATATAAAGCGGCTTCATTTTAGCATTATCGAAAAGCATCGAAGCATTTTCCAAGCCAGGAGTATTGCCGGCAAACAACTTTAAATTAGAATAGTGGGTGGTTATGACACCGCGAACCTTTTTATTATTTAAAACTTCCAAAACAGCCTCCGCCATTGGTCCTCCAAACTGTGGGTCGGTTCCGGTACCAAATTCATCGATCAAAACCATCGTTTTAGGCGACGCATGTTCTACAAAATAACGCATCTTTTTCAGGTGCGCACTATAAGTACTTAAATCACTTTCAATAGATTGATCATCTCCGATATCGGCAAAAATATTTTCGAATAAGCCTACTTCACTATTTGCATCAACGGGGATTAACAAACCTGTCTGTAACATAATCTGCAATAAACCTACCGTTTTCATACATACCGATTTACCTCCGGCATTAGGGCCAGAAACCAATACCACACGAGTTTCGGCATCAATATGAATATTTAAGGGCGTTACTGTTTTCTTTTCGGAAGCGAAAGAAATTGCCAGTAATGGATGCCGGGCATTAATCAGTTTGGTTTTAGGCTCCTTAAGCAGACCAGGCATTTCTGCTTCAATATCTAAGGCAAATAAAGCTTTCGCTCGTACAAAATCTAATTTTGTTAAAAAGCCGTGATAAGAAAGTAAGAGTGGTGAATATGGCCTCAAATCATCTGTTAAGGCAATTAAAATTTTGATAATTTCTCTTCGTTTATCAAATTCCAAATCACGAAGTTTATTGTTCAGCGTAAAAACTTCCTCAGGCTCAATGTAGACGGTTTGACCGGTTGCTGATTCATCGTGAACAAAACCTTTCAACTTCCTTTTATTTTCAGCCAAAACGGGAATACACATCCGCCCATCACGAATGGTTAAACTTCCATCGGCCACCCAGTTATTTGCAATGGCTTGTTTGTAAATGGAATCCATCCGCTTACGAACATCTTGCTCAGTTTTAGAAATTGCCGAAGTGATTTCCTGTAACTCCTTCGAAGCATTTGGTTTGATTTTACCTTTCGGGTCAATGACCGTTTCTATCTTGCGAAGGATATTTTTTTCGATTGGCAAATGTTCAAATAAAGCTTCGAGTGTTGGATACACCTCCGCTCGCTCTTCAAAAAAACGCAGCACTGAAAAAACAGTTTGGAGAGAAGTGTAGACCTGAAACCACTCTTCTTCCTGAAGGTAAGTTCCTTCTACTCTGATTTTCTCTACCAGAGATTTAATATCAAAAAAGGAATTGATTTGTAACGGCTCCTGGTTTTGCAGGATACTCTTAAATTCGTTGGTTTGTCGTAAAAATTTGTCGATTTGATCAAAACGATTCATCACCTGCATCTTTTGCACCATCGCCTGCCCCATTGGGCTTAAGCAATGTTTGCTAATCAACGCTCTTATCTCTACAAATCCTAAACGTTCTAAACAATTTTCGGGATATAACATATTATTGTACTAATGTGGGCGAAGCAGTCGTGAGATTAACATTACTTCTTTTGATGTTAATCAATGAATCAGCCTTTGCCCTTTTCTTTTTAATTTGTGTAGTGGTCTTCGCCTTCGAAACAGAGTCAGTTTTCGATTTCTTTACCAGCGCAAGCGAATCTGCCTTAAAAGTTTTAATAATTTTAAGTGAATCTGCTCTAAAAGTTTTCTTTTGCCACAGAGAATCTGCTTTTTTAAGACCTGTTTTTTGTTTTTCTATTTTTCCCGAAATCGCTGTATATATTTCTTTAAGCACTTCCGGGTTGTGGTTGTAATAAATTAAGCTTTTGGCGTAGTGGGCAGAATCGGTATCATATTTTTTATAAATCCCATTATAATATGCGGCACCTAGTTTCCGGGCAGAATCCTGAACATAAATGGAAGATAAATAGCCATCAACTAAGTGAATATCGAATAAAATCCCTTCCATCCTTTCCCGGTCTATAATGCCCTCGGGTACTTTCGGTTTACATCCAAAGGCCAAAATCGCCAGTACAAACCCCCAAACTATTCTCTTCATTTTTAATTAAACATTATTTTTTTGCCCAAATTGCGGCAAGGTTGTTAATTTTACCCAAAAATAGTTATAAATGAGCATAGCTGATAATCTTAAGCGATATAAAAGCGAAGTAGAATCTGATGGAGTTAAACTGATTGCTGTTTCAAAAACACAAACTGAAGAAGCTATCCGGGAAGCTTACGACGCCGGGCAACGGATTTTTGGAGAAAACCATGTGCAGGAAATGGTCGAGAAGGAAGAAAAACTTCCCAAAGATATTGAATGGCACTTAATTGGACATCTACAAACAAACAAAGTAAAATACATTGCCCCGTTTGTAAAATTGATACATGGCGTTGACAGCTTAAAACTTTTACAGGAGATTAATAAGCAAGCGCTAAAAAACAAACGGATAATCGATTGCCTTTTACAGGTATATATTGCTGATGAAGACACGAAATTTGGCTTGGGCTATGATGAGGTAATTGAAATTTTGAGATCAGAGGAATTTCAGGAAATGAAAAATGTTAGAATTATTGGCTTAATGGGTATCGCTACCAATACCAAGAATGAGAAACAGATCACTATTGAATTTCACGAGCTCAAAGTATTTTTTGACGGTATAAAGGCCAGTTTTTTCCGCAAGGAAGATAGTTTTAAAGAGATATCAACCGGTATGAGTGCCGATTATAAAATTGCTATTGAAGAAGGCAGTACAATGGTACGTATTGGAAGCAGCATTTTTGGAAAAAGAATAATTAAACACTTTAAAAACCTTTCTGCAAACTAGATGAATTTGAATATCAGAACCGCAAAGGCAGATGATTGCCCAAGGATATTAGAGTTAATTAATGAACTTGCTGTTTACGAAAAAGCTCCTGAAGAAGTTACAGTAGATTTAAATCATTTTATTGAAGCGGGTTTTGGCCAAAATCAGGTGTGGAAGGCGTTTGTAGCAGAAGTGGATGAGCAAATTGTAGGCTTCGCATTATATTATACCCGGTATTCTACCTGGAAGGGCTGCCGATTGTATCTAGAAGATTTTATTGTTACAGAAGAAATGCGTGGCAAAGGAATTGGAAAAGTACTTTTTGAGCAGGTAATCGAAGAAGCCAAAAACGAAAAATACACAGGAATGGTGTGGCAAGTGCTCGATTGGAATCAGCCGGCGATCAATTTCTACAATAAATATAAAGCACATCTAGAAAGTGGTTGGCTTAACGCAGCACTCTCTCAAGAACAAGTTAAGGCATTTTAATATATGGATATTTTCAAATTTGGCGGCGCATCTGTTAAAGATGCCGCTGGTGTTAAAAACCTGGCTAACATTGTTCGCGATTACAAAAATGGAAATCTTTTGATCGTGATTTCTGCAATGGGAAAAATTACGAACAGACTGGAAGATTTGACTCATGCCTACCTTTCGCAAAGTGATGAAGCTCATGCTATTTTTGATGAAATTAAAAATTTTCACTTTCAGATTATCGATACACTTTTTGAGGGAAAAGCCAATCCTGTTTATGATGATGTGGCCAATACTTTTGTAGAAATTGATTGGTTAATTGAAGATGAGCCGGATAATGATGTTGATTATATTTATGACCAGATTGTTTCAATTGGCGAAGTGGTATCAACGAAGATTGTAGCCGCATGGTTGAATGAAACTGGCAGCAAATCACTTTGGGTTGATGCCAGAAATTTCATTCAAACTGACAATACTTATAAGGAAGGTAAGGTAGACTGGCTGAAGAGCAATCAAATCATCCAGCGAGATCTGGTTCCGCTTCTACATGAAAACATTATCGTTACACAAGGTTTTATAGGCGGAACAAGTGAGAACTATACCACAACTTTAGGTAGAGAGGGTTCTGATTACTCAGCGGCAATATTTGCATCTTGTTTGAATGCAGCGGCATTAACCATTTGGAAAGATGTTCCCGGCGTATTAAATGCTGATCCTAAATGGTTCGATGAAACGGAGAAAATTGCTCAGTTATCTTATCATGACGCCATTGAGCTGACTTATTATGGTGCAACAGTAATTCACCCAAAAACGATAAAACCATTACAAAACAAGGGAATTCCTTTATTTGTCCGGTCTTTTATCCAACCAGAAGGATTTGGCACAGCCATAACCAAAGAAAATAATCCACTTCCTGTCCCCTCTTTTATTTTCAAAGTTAACCAGGCATTAATCTCAATTTTCCCGAAAGATTACTCCTTTATTATTGAAGAAAATTTAAGCAAAATCTTTGAACGCTTTCATAAACATAAAATTAAAATTAACACCATGTTGAATTCTGCAATCAGCTTTTCGGTAAGTGTTGATGATCGCTCCGCTCAAATTGAAAAGTTAATTAATGATCTTTCAACAGAATTTACCATAAAATATAATAAAGGATTGGAACTAGTGACGATCAGGTATTATAATCAAAATACAATTGATCGTGTTACTGTTGATAAAGAAATTTTATTAGAAGTAAAAAGCAGACATACGTGCCAGATGGTAATGAAAAACAAAATTGCATAACATTGCTTTAGATGAATAAAAAAATTTTAGACAAGGCCGTACAAACATATATCGATTCGAACCTGAATGCTGATGTAGCGAAAATTGCGTTGTCTAAAAGCCCGTTTGAAGGCATTTCATCTGCAGAAATTGTAACACAAATTAATTCAAAAAAAAAATCTCAAAAGAAACTTCCCACTTGGTTTAAAACGGCCAGCATTTATTATCCGGCAACATTATCTATTGAGCAAACTTCTTCGGAAATTACTGCAAAATATAAATCAGAGTTAGCAAAGGGAGACTCACTAATTGACATCACTGGTGGATTTGGCGTTGATGATTACTATTTTGCAAAAAAGGTAAAAAATCTAGCTCACTGTGAGATAAATGAAGATTTATCTTACATCGCTGAGTATAATGCATCCGTTTTAGGAACCAAGAATATCAATTTTCTTCCAGTTGATGGAATAGAATACCTCCGCTCAGCTTCCGAAAATTTCGATACAATTTTCGTCGATCCGGCAAGGCGATCGGAAATTGGTAAAGTGTTTATGCTTAAAGACTGTACACCAGATGTAGCCGCTAATCTAGATATGCTTTTGACAAAAGCCAATCGCATAATTGTTAAAACCGCACCTTTGCTAGATATCAAAGCCGGATTTTCAGAATTAAAAAACGTAAGTGAAGTTCACATTGTTAGCTTGAAAAATGAATGTAAAGAATTACTATGGGTCATAGATCGTGATTTTAAGGGTATAACGAAGTTTGTAGCAGTAACCTTAAATGATGCTGAAAAACAGTTTGTATTCCGACAAGATGAAATGGATGTAAATGCAGATTATGCTAATGACATTTCAGATTCAGATTATTTGTACGAGCCAGACACAGCTTTGCTGAAATCTGGTGCTTTTAATTTAATCGGATCAAAATACGGCCTGAAAAAATTACACCCGCAAACACAATTATACACGTCGGCTATTTTTAAGCCAGAATTTGTTGGAAGAATATTTAAAATAGATGAAATCATCTCCACTGGAGTATTAAAGAAATCAACAGACTTAACGGGCAATATCATTGTAAGAAATTATCCAGCGAAACCAGAAGATCTATCCAAAAAGCATAAGATAAAGCCTGGTAAAAATCAATTTGTTATTTTTACTAAAGATAATATGGGTAATAATATTGTTTTGAAAACAACGATTCTACAATACTATTAAAAAAAAAAGCCTTTCCATAGAAAGGCCTAATTTAGGGATGATTAAAACTTATATAGTTTTCGCTAGACTTTTTTAACGTTCACTGCTTGTAAACCTTTTCTGCCTTCTGCTACTTCAAATTCAACTGCATCGTTTTCCTTTAGGCTATCAATTCCACCTAATACGTCTTTAAAATGTACAAATAAGTCTTTATTGTCTTCCTGAACAATAAATCCAAATCCTTTTTGAGTGTTAAACCATTTAACTTTTCCCGTTGCCATAAAAAAATAAAAAAATTATAAAATAAATAAACTTTTAAGCTTTGATCAGCATTTCAATCAGTCATTTTGTTATCTAAGCTAAAAAAACAACCAAATTGAGCGTTAATATTAAAACAAAACTATCAAATATAATAATTTACACATATAATACAATCCTTTTCGAACAAACCAACAATAAAGTTGCGAATTTCTTGCAAAATATTTTGATTATCTATTAGGTTGTGGTGTTGTGCGCAAATATGGATTAATTACCTTATGTCCTTTTGGAAATTTAGCTGGAATATCTTCTGTTTTAATACTATTTACTACAATCACATCCTCACCATCTTTCCAATCTGCAGGTGTAGCCACACTATAATTAGCCGTAAGCTGCAATGAATCGATCACCCTCAAAACTTCATTGAAATTTCTTCCTGTGGAAGCAGGATAAGTAATAATTAGTTTCACTTTTTTATCTGGGCTGATTACAAAAAGTGATCTAACCGTTAATGTTTCTGAAGCATTGGGATGAATCATATCATAAAGATTTGCAACAGTTTTTTCAGGGTCGGCGATGATGGGAAACTCAACGGAAGTATTTTGTGTTTCATTGATGTCGTTAATCCAGCCTTTATGAGATTCTGCAGTATCTACGCTTATAGCCAGAACTTTCACATTACGCTTTTCAAATTCATCTTTTAATGCGGCTGTGCGTCCAAGTTCTGTAGTGCAAACTGGTGTATAATCCGCAGGATGCGAAAACAAAACACCCCAGCTATCGCCCAGGTAGTCGTAAAAATCTATTTCTCCAATGGATGTATTTGCCTGAAAATTAGGGGCGATATCGCCTAGTCTTATACTCATAATATTATATTTTTATTTGATGCAAGCAAATCTAAACAATACTATACTAAATACATAGGCATTATATAATTTTTATGCCACGAAAATATTTTTATAACAAAAAACCCTGAAGAAGTTATTCAACAGGGTTTCAAGAATATTAATTTGTTTGGGTAAATTAATTAAAAGCCTTAATCATAAATACATAATCCTGAATTTTCTCAATCTGTTTTGTACGTTTTAAACCTGATAAACCACTTTTTTTATTAGCTGAAAGCTTATTTCTGCCCAGTGAATCTTGTGGTATCGCCCTCATTGCTTCTAAAATATATTTTGATTTTACTGCGAAAGCGGCACCTTCAGTCTGATCTGGTTTTCCGCTGATGATACCAACCAAGTTACCATCATTATCAAGGACAGGTCCGCCACTATTGCCAGGATTCACCGCAATGGCTACCTGATATTGTGTGGTATCGCCAACAAAGCCGTTTTTAGAACTCACATAACCCTCACCCAATACTGCGTCATCTTTCGGGTAACCCAAAGTGTACACCATTTCGCCAATACTACTGGTGTTACGCTTTATGGTGTAAGGAATAGAAGATAGATTAGCGAAATTTTTATCGCTGATTTTTAAAATTGCGATATCGTTTTGCGGATCAGTATAAGTGGCTTTAACTTTGAAAGATTCTCCCTTACTATTTTGAACATAAAGAGAATCGGCACCGTTGATAATATGATAGTTTGTTAAAATATATCCATTTGTAGAAATTGCAAAGCCGGTACCACCAATACTATTTTGCACAACAGGCTTCCCTGCAGGAGTAGCAGAATTATTGATTTTTCTAATTAAGCTATTTTGTGTTTTGATAGCCCTGTTAACCTGATTGCTCAATAACACCAATTGCTCTTTCTGCTTAGTATTATGCTGAATTGAATAAACAGAAACGAGGGATAACACCAGAAATGAGGCTGCTACTGCAATAGCTGACTTATGCTTACGCCACAACTGAATCACTTTAGAAGGATGAGGCCTTAATGTTGAAGCCAATGTTTCTACATCAATTTCAGCATGAATACTATTTAACTGATCCTTTAAACGCGACTGCGCTGCAAAAGTCTCCATAGATTCTAAAAAGAATTTATGCGAAACAACTTTATGATCTACAGACGCATCATTGCGCCTTAAGGTTTCAAAAGCTTCCGTTTCCTGCGGATTAAGTTTACCTAAAAGATAATCTTCAATAATTGCATCTAACTCCAAATCGTTTCTCATTTCAATTATTATGGTTGAAAAAATATTTTCTTTAACCGTTGCAGGCACTTGTATTTTTGTGTTTTGGCGTTATCCGTGTTGGTATAACCAAACTTTTCGCAAATATCCTGCATGGATAAATTGTGGATATAAAAATCCTGAATAATAGTTTTACAAGGCTCACCCAGATGATCTAAGGCAGATTGCATTTTAACAAACTGCAAATCTTTTTGCTCATGCTCTTCTACATCCTCTTCAACAATCAGCACATCTTCATAATCTGTAATGTTACCAGCTTTTTTACTATTGTGACTTAACTTCTTAAGCCATATCCGCCGGCAAACCGAATAAATATATGTTTTGAGCTTACTACTGAGTTCAAAATTACCCTCTTTAATTTTGTTATATAAAACTATAATCGCTTCCTGGTAAACATCCTTTGCATCATCTTCATCTCCATTATTATTGAGAATAAATTGCAAAACCATTGCGTAATAGGCCTTGTATAACTTGTTAAGCGTATCTTCTGAGTTATTTAGTATACCTAAAATAACTTCTCTATCTGTTGGAACTGAACTCTTTAAACTGTTATTCACTCGTTAATACGTTTTTCTAAAAATAGTAACCCAATATTAGATAAAAAAATATTTATAGCTGCTATCAATGGTTAATACAATCGTAAGCAAATCGGTAACCCAAAACCGCTGGAAAAAATATTTTTATTTTTTTAAAAATTGTTGGGTTACCTTTTTACCTTTGCGGCATTAACAACAAAATAAATTACTTAAAAAAATTTAAAAATGAAAAATGCATTCAAATTAGGCTTTTTAGCTTTAGCTTTATCTTTATCAGTTGTTGCTTGTAACTCAGAAAAAAAAGCTGAAGGTACAGATACTTTAGGTGCTGATACTACTATCACTGCTGATACTACTGTTAAAGCTGATACTACTGTTGCTGATACAGTTGTTAAAACTGATACTACTGTTGTTAAACACTAGTCTCTAGCTTAATAAAAATATAAAAAAGCTTCATTCCAGTAGGTTTGAAGCTTTTTTTATTTTTTTTATTTTTTTATTTTTTCGGGTTACCTTTTTAGCTTTCCTGTATTAAGAGT
>NZ_AJLG01000102.1 GCF_000258495.1 Pedobacter agri PB92 | reverse complement strand
ACGTACACACTGCAAATGATAAAAGTCATTTTTTATACCCAGTTTAACATAGGTTTTAATCAATTCTTTAGAAGGAGAAACGATTGCATCAGCTTCTTTCAAAAAATCAAACTCACGTTGATAGTCAATTTTTTGTAAACCTCTATTGAAACTAGGAATTGTAAATCTTCTTAACGCTCCTAACCCGAAGCGAATTTTTTGCCATATTGATAGATTATCTGTTAAATAATGATCGACAACATAATTTAAGGTATGGGCTCTGGCTATAATTGGGGTTTGTAAATTTATATTTTTAAGACTTAGTCCGCATCCTCGAAAATCTATGCCTTCAATAATATCGAAATTTTTATTGAGGCCTAAGAAATATTCTGGTAGCTTTTCATCAAATTCTTCCCAAGTTTTCGAAGGAATTCTATAAACGGTATCACTTTCCCAGAATGCAGTTTCTTTGGCAGTTCCGCAAATAATTGTAGCAATGTTACCGTCTTTATTGAACCATGTATTACATTGAATTAAATAGCTGCCAATACCACCACCTCCGGTTTCGGGAGGATATTCATAAGAAATAAATGCTATATTCACTTTAAACTTTCATTAACAACATATCTAGCTACAACTTCAGGGGCTAAATACTTATCAAATGCTTTCTGATTTTCTGACTTGATATTATTCCAATCAATTATTGTAATTTCTTGAAGACAGTTTTGTAGTAATCTCCAATCTTCATCTTCTGTTTCCCATATCTTAAAATTATTTATATCAAAATAGGGTTCGGTAAGTAATCGATCAGTTATAACAGGGATACCAATAAAAAGTGCCAATGTAAAAATATTACGCCAGCCCCAATGAAACCCACAGGTAAAAACCCCTATTTTAGAAGAGGCAAGCATTTGTTCGTAGTTTTTAATCTCGCCAATTTTCATGGAGAAATTTTCTGGATTTAAGTTCAAAGAAATACTATTGTCGCAAACAGATGGCTCGGTTAATTTTAGCTCGGAGTTGATTTTAAACCCTTTTTGTGATAACTTTTTTAATTGTTGGTGTAATTTAATCCGATGATTAGGCCAACCCCAAGATGTATCACTTAAAGTAATGTCGAAACTTAATTGTTGGTTTCTTAACTTTAGTAAATCTTTATAACGCGAACGGAAAACCTCATGTACAATTCGATATTGGTTCGATAAACCTAGCGATTTTCTTAAGCGATGTTCGATATTCAAGCATAATTGTCTTGTTTTACTAATAGGTAAATGTTTCCAGAGGTTAGGTCCGATAGGTATAAATCTTTTGACTTTGTAAAACTGGTTTTCAAAGTCAGGGATCTTTTTAGATAGCAGATCGGTATACCATGCAACATCTTCTTGGTTTTGCCAGATATAGAATTTTGGCAGCGATTTTTGCTGAAATACGTTGCTATTGTACCCAGCGCAAAAATAAACATCAGCATGTACAATTAGTTCAGATAAAAATGCAAAAGAATCTTCATTATCAATTATACACTTGATTTTTCTTTCTCCATCTTCTACAACTAAAAATGATAAGTGTCGTAAGCTACCGTAAGATAGGATTTTGTTTGAAAAACCATAGTTCGTCATTTTTTTCAAATCCCATTCTGCATAATTAATTTCTTTTTTTTTTGAAAGCTCCATCAACCCAAAACGCAACCAATCGTTTCGTTCTTCAGGTGTATCTCTAAACCAATGAACTTTGATCATTAATTAGTCTTCGGTATTAAGAAATTTATAGAAAGGAGTGGCATTGTCAGATTTGGTAAAATCTTCACTTATTGTTAATGCTTCATCTATTACGTGGTGCATATCCATATACCTGTATGTGCCTAACCGACCAATAAATGTAACTTTTGTTTCGTTATTTGCAAGATTTCTGTAGGCATCCAGCAAAACTTTATCAGCAGCTAACCTCTTAGGATAATAGGGAATGTCGCCTGCTGTTGTCTCTTTGCTAAACTCTTTCAAATAAATGCTTTTATCGTGTTTCTCCCAAGGTGTAAAATGCTTATGCTCATGAACTCTGGTATAAGGAATATCTTTTGAACAATAGTTAATTACAGGGTTTCCTTGGTAATCTTCTCCATCAAATATATTTTTTTCAAAGAAAATGGTCCTATAAGAAAGTCTGCCGAGCTCGAAATCGAAATAAGCGTCAAGTGGCCCCGAATAAAAGGTATGATCAAATTTGGGATTTTGTTCTCTTGTATACTTAGTGTTCAATTTTACTTCAATATTCGAATGATTAATCATGTTTTGTACAAGTTCAGTATATCCATTTACTGGTATGCCCTGAAATTTAGAGTTGTAATAATTATCGTCATAATTAAAGCGAATAGGTAGCCTGCTCAATATACTTGCAGGCAATTCTTTAGGATCACATCCCCATTGTTTGATGGTATAGCCTTTAAAAAAGTTCTCGTAAAGTGCTCTTCCTATTAATTTTAAAGCTTGTTGTTCGAAGTTTTGAGGGTTTGAGATTGAAGCATCTCCTTGTTGTTCTATAAAATCGGCAGCTTCCCTTGGATTAAATTGTTTGCCGAAGAATTGATTGATAGTAAGTAGATTTATGGGAAGGCTAAAAAGACCTTTCTCGGTAACGGCTTTTACGTGATTAAGATATGATCTAAATTCTCCAAATTTTTGAATATAATTCCAAACCTTTTCGTTGTTTGTATTAAATATATGAGGCCCATATACGTGTTCCATAATACCGGTTTCTTTGTCACGCTCTGTATAACAGTTTCCTGCTACATGACCACGTGCATCAACAACCAAAATTTTATATTCGCCAGTATTTGCTAATTCTCTAGCGATTACTGCTCCAGAAAAACCTGCACCAACAACGAGTATTTTTTTCAAACTATTTTGAAATGAGACTTTCTAATTGCAATGGCAATTTTTTTCCTAAAAAACAAAATTGTCTTTCGTATTGCAATCCAGATTTGGAAATGTGTACTGCTAAACCATTTACTTTCTTTAACATAACTAAAATAAGTGTTTCGTTCTCTTTGAGCATAATAATTAACAACTAATGCGCCAGATTCATAACCCAACTGCCAAGGTTTATACTTACTTGTGTAATGAATGATTTTTGCATCATTAATTAAAAGAGAATGATTTATCTCATATTCTGGGTACAAATTATTTTTGAATGACTTTAAGGATGATAATGTAACATTCCACACTGGAGAATAAAGTTTCCATCTATTGCCAATTATAGCGTTTATACCTTGTTGATCATTTTGATGTGTTGTTTCTAAATATCTCATAATTTTTCTAGCCATTTCTTCTTCACGCCACAATTTCAAATTCATTAATAAAACTCCAGCGTTACAGAATACAGTACCTTCATTCAGCGCAAAATTCTTATAATTCGGAATTACATTGTGTGAAGAAGCTGTATGAAAGAAAAAGTCTTGAATCCCTCCTAATGGCGCATCTAACAAATCTTCATCCCATAGTTGAGAAAGATCGCCTTTCACAAGTATATCGCTATCTAAATAAATAACTTTATTCTTTTGAGGAATTAGGTCGGGGACTAAAATCCTAAGATAAGTTGTTTGATTAATATCCTTAGTTGTATATAAATTTTTAAGATTTGTCAAATCCATTGTAATCCATTCGATAGAATGTAATGTATCTGTTTTTCTTAAAATTTTCTCAATCTTAGTTTTTGTGTTTTTGTTAATTCCATTGTAGATAATAAATAACTCTGCTTTTCTGTTTTTACCGAGGTTTGAGAGTACAGAAAAAGCTGCAATTGTCATCGGGAAAGCAAAGCAATTGTCGCAGGCAAAGACTATTGAAATATTATCCATTTTTTGAAAGCAGCAATTTTGACTTAACTACCGCCAATCTGAACGGCAATAAATAGTCAAATTTTATTGCAAACGCCGATAGTCTTAAAAAGTCTCTGTTTGACATTTTTCTAGTTAAAAGGAGTCCAGCCAAATAGTTTAATCTAATATTATATTTTTCATAGTTAATATACAATCTATTTGAAGCAATGTGTTTTAAAATGAGATAACTTTCAAAAAGATGTGTTGTACTATTATCTAATTTACTTGTAACAGATGTTTGATGCTGACGGAAATAATTTAAGATATTTGGAAGATAAGCAATTTTTCCATTTTCGATCAGCATTATATAGATATACCAATCACCTACAAATTTTAATTTCTCAATTTGTTTAGCCGGATAAGGGTAGGCTGATTTTCTAAAAAGTACTGCACTTGCATTATAAATTTGATTTTGTGCCCAAAGAGATTTCTTTATGAAATTCTTCCCATCTGCTAAGAAGGCATTTTGGAATTCGCTGCCATACCAGTGTAAGCAGTTATCTATTATTACATTATTTTTATCTATTCTATAGGATTGTGTAAAACAGAGGTTAACATCATTGTTATCATTAAGTTGTTGTACAGTGAGTTCAAGAAATTTAGAATCTGCGTAATCATCGCTCTCTGCAATCCATACGTATTTTCCTTTTGATAACGCGATTCCTTTGTTCCACTGTTTGAATGTACTTCCGCTATTGGTATCATTAAATGTAATATTGCTGACTTTGGGATTATTTCTATACTGCTCTATTATTTCTTTGCTATTGTCAGTAGAACAATCATCTAATATAATAATTTCAAAATTTTTGTAAGTCTGATTTAAGACAGAATCTATGCGTTGCTTTAGATAATGTGCATGATTGTAGTTAGGAATTATTACGGAAACCATTTTTTTTTAAAGAACCTAATAAAATATTTTAAGCTGGTACGTAAATAATTTTTCTGATCGTTTTCAAAGAAAAGTTCGTACGATTTTAGCTTTTGGAGCATGCGAATGATTTGATTTTTGTATTTAAGAAAAATATAATCTTCACTTGAATTGTCGTTTACAATTTTGGTTATCATTGAATTTTTTAAAATTCGATAATAATAAAGCTCTTGTTCGATAAATCGAAAACTGAAATCATTAAAATAGCTATTCAACCAAAAGTCCCAGTCTTCCAAACCTTGATAAGGCATTTGTTCGTCATAGCCAATATTTTTATGCCAGACGTCTTTTCTGTAAATAGCGCAAGCGTCAATGTAATTTCCATATAGTAAAGAAACTGCATCAAACTCTCTGGATGAGAAGATTCTATCTGGTGTAACATCTCCAAAAAATATTGGCCTGGAATAAACAATGTCTGCTTCATTATTTTCCAATACTGGCAAAGCCTTTCTAATATAATCGGCTTTTATTTTATTATCCGCATCAAGAGGTAAAATGTATTTGCCTTGTGCAGCAGAAATCCCCACATTTCTGGAAAAAGCCAAGCCAGCATTTGGATGTTGTATAACTTTAAACCCCTCTTGTTTTAATTCTTCTATTTTAGAAATCGTAAATTCATCGGTTGACCCATCATCAATTATAATAATTTCAACAGGCTGATCTTGATAAGTTAAAACACTATCAATAGCTTCTTGGACATATTGACCATGATTATAGCATGGAATGATAACAGATAAAATCACGATATCTCTAATAGATTAGTATTAGCACAGAAAGTGGTTTCGCCTATGTCTTGAACTATAAAGGATTTTTCTTTAAGAATTCTATGAATTTTCTCTCTGCTATCAAATTCGTCGTGTATCTCAAGACTTAAAAACTTGATACTTGTTGCCAAGTTTTCAATGAACGATTCATTTTGAAATAGATAAGTTTCACTTCCTTCAATATCAATTTTTAAAATATCAATTTTATGATCAATGCCATCCATATTTATTATTTCTTTCAAAGTTATAGGGATAACATAGTCTTCTTGTTGCTTGGATATTTCAACAGTCTTAGACCAATGATTACCGTCTCTAAAGGAATTTGAAATTATAAGTTGGTCGGAGTTATTGATCCAAAGTGCATTGTTAAAAGTTAAAATAGTATTATTAAAAATGTCATTAAGTTCCATATTTTTAACTAGCATACGATAGTTTTCCTTATCTGGTTCAATAGCAATTATCTTAGCAGTTGGAAAAAAATGATTAAAGAAAAAAGATGTTAATCCTATGTTTGCACCTGCATCAACAATTACACTAACCCTATCTATGTAATTATATTTTTTAATGATTTCAATTAGGTGAATATATTCTTGATGTTCCCAAATCTGCGACAGTACTGTTCCATCACTTGAAAGTGGTCTAATTGTAAAAGAAAATGGAATATTTTCTTTTTTCACTATCAAAAGGTTGTTGTGGGAATTTACTTCATAACCTCTGCTAAATAAATTTAAAATCTCATTTTTTTTAGGTTGAAGGTGATTTGAATATTTTATAATGTTAAGCATTTTTGTTAAAAGCCTACCAAGATTTACCAAAAGCCAATCTTTTAATCCCAAAGCTTTAGATAGATTTTGTTTCATTTACTTTTCCAGTATTGAAATTGTGTCAAATGAAACTTCAATTGGTTGTTCTAATGATTTGAGAAATGGTACATGTCTAATAATTTTATTAAAGTAAATTCTCTTTTTTAGGTCTTTTAAAGAATTTTCATAATTATACGATCTGCCTGGTATGAAAGTGCTCTTTGAATCATATTTAAGGATGTCATCAATTTCTAACGATTCAAATAGACACTTATTCACTGTTAAGCCTTTCATTTCTGCTAATGCTGTAATACCATCAGGAAATATTCGCCAGCAATCTATAGGTGCTTCGTGATAAGGCCAACTCACAGGATTTATAGTAATGATTTTCCCTTTTGGTCTGGTAATTCTAACTAATTCATCTATCCATTTCCAAACCTGTCCTACATGCTCAATCACTTGTCCAGAAATGATAACGTCATAGCTTTCGTCATTTATTGGAAATTTGTATGGCGAATTGATTTGGTAGGTTAAGTGGGAAGCAGCATTTTCTATGTAGCTAGTATTGCTAAAGTCTGCTGTATGCCATGTAATATTGTCATTATTAACAATCTTTTGATATGCAGAAGGAAATCCTGCTGGACCGATTTCAAGTATCTTTAAATTTGACTGAAAATAGATTAAAGCGTATTTTCTGAAGAGTAATTCGCTATTTAGGTGCATAATTTAGTTATTTGCTGATGATATCTCCCATTCGAACTTCTCTGTGTATATGCAGACATCTTTTTGCCATCCCCACTCTATATGGTCATCGGGCATTTGTACTTGAAATGCACAAATATTATCAATTTCTTGGAATTTTGTTTTTCCCTTACTTTCTGCTAGATGAACTTTGAGGTAATAATTGTTTTCGTATAATTTACATTTAGGCAGTACACATTTTAATTTATGAATTCCTACATCTCTCAAAATAGGTTGAGAAGTGTCAAATATGTATGTAAAAATGATTGGTAATTCATTTTCATTCATAATTTGGATAGAAACTGCCATACCTGTTAGGTTTTTTGGCATATAAACATCAATCTCTATTTTTAAATCTTTTCCATTTAATTGAATCGCACCAGGTTCTGAGGTCATCACTTCAACTCTCGTGAAGATGGGTAAATCGGAAAACTGATCATTCACATAGACTTTATTAGTATTCTTCAAACTGGCAAGGTAGTGGTTTATGATATCTTTTGCATTGCCGAAATCCTTTACTAACCCATTTTGTAAAAAGATGCATTGGTTGCAAAGACTAGCAATACTCCCCATATTGTGGCTCACAAACAGCACCGTCCTTCCTTCGCCTTTACTCACTTCACCCATCTTACCCAAACACTTCTTTTGAAATTCTGCATCGCCCACGGCTAAAACCTCATCCACAATTAGAATTTCAGATTCTAAATGCGCAGCTACGGCGAAAGCTAATCGAACATACATGCCAGAAGAATACCTTTTTACAGGCGTATCAAGATAACGTTCAATGCCAGCGAAATCTACGATCTCTTCCAGTTTGCGTTGAATTTCCTTTTTACGCATCCCTAAGATGGCACCATTCAAAAAGATATTTTCTCTACCCGATAATTCAGGGTGGAACCCCGTCCCGACTTCCAATAAACTAGCTATTCTGCCTTTACCTGAAATGCGGCCAGTAGTAGGAGCGGTAACCTTACTTAAAATTTTAAGCAGCGTACTTTTTCCGGCGCCATTTCTTCCAATAATCCCAACAGCATCGCCTTGTTCAATCTCAAAATTAATATCTTTCAAGCTCCAAACCACATCGCTTTCACTTTTAGTATATTGGTCATTACTTTCGCCAATTCTTAAAAATGGATCTTCCTTTCCACGCATCCTGGCATACCAGCGTTCCAAATCACGACTGATCGTCCCTGTGCCGATTTGCCCCAGTTGATAGGCTTTGGAGAGATTTTCTACTTTTATAGCTGGCATTAGGTTGAGGTTAAGGTTACTATCTGAGGCTTTTAATAATTTTGTTTAGTTCAAAATGAATTTGCTCGGCCATTTTAATAAGTATACTGACTTTTTCCGGGTCGAAATAACCTACTCTTTGTCCGTAAATCAATTGATTTTTTGATTCTAACAATGAGCCTCTCGACATCACGTAGAATCGTTTTTTATCCAGATTAGTTTCTCGCCCAAAACCTTCAGCTAAGTTATCAGATACGGAAACAGAGGAACGCCTGATTTGAGAAGTCAACGCGTAATCTTCTTGCTTTGGAAGATTAATGGTCAAATTAAATATCTCAATGGCATATTCCATAGCTAATTTCCATACAGGCAATTCTGTGAAGTCGTAGTACATTTTGAGGCTAAGGTTGAGTTTAAGATCGAAATCACTTGTTCAGTATACTGTTTTGGATCTTTTTAGTTTTTCTCATTCTTGGTATTAGTGTTGTTCTTAGTACATTCTCAGCCTCAACCTCGGTCTCATTCCCAGCCTCGGTCTCATTCTCAACCTCATCAAACTGTATCCACAAAATTCCGTTCCACCTTGTTAAATATCACAATCCCAAATAGGAGTAGGGCAGTGGTCACAGCTGTGGCATAACCCAGGCTTCCCCAGCTAAAACTACCTTCGCCTAAAAATCCATAACGAAACGTTTCGATGATGGGTGTCATCGGATTATATGCGATAATCCAGGCGTAATCAGGGTATTTACTAAAAGCTTCGGATAGCGGATAAATCACAGTTGTTGCGTACATCAGCAGCTGAACACCGAATGTAACCAAAAACGCCAAATCGCGATATTTGGTGGTCATGGCAGAGATGATCATTCCGGCACCAAGGCCTAGTAGTGCCATCAATATAACGATGAAAGGAAAAAGGAAGATGGCTGATGTCATATGAAAAATCGCACCTGATAAATAATAATATGCCATCATCAGGAGGAATAACAACATCTGTACACCAAAGCGAACAAGATTACTGACCACAATACTCAGGGGCATGATTAACCTGGGGAAGTAAACCTTTCCGAAAATCCCTGCATTATCTTTGAAAACAGTAGAAGTTTTGGTGAGGCAATCTGCAAAATAATTCCAGGCTGTAATGCCAGCCATGTAGAACAAAGGTTTCGGTAAACCATCGGTCGAAATCCCGGCAAGGTTCCCAAATATAAAAGTGAAAATAATCGTGGTAAATAAGGGCTGTATAAAAAACCACAGCGGACCCAGAATCGTTTGCTTATAGAACGAAACAAAATCTCTTCTAACTAACAAAACCAATAAATCTCGGTATGCCCAAACTTCATTTAGTTTCAGGTCGAACAGCGAAGCTTTTGCTTCAATGGTCCAATGATATTCTTCTTTATGATCCATTAATTTGTTGTTCTTTTTTATTGTCGCCTCCAAAAAATCTCTCCACGGTCATGATGACGATATTAATACTTTGCCCCGCAGCTAATCCTTTCCACTGTTTCTACGTTCACTTTTTTCATCGGCATGGTTTAAAGGCTCAATAATTTATTCCAATTGTCAGCCCCCTCTCTTTCAGGAGAGGGCGGGGGGAGAGGTCTAACGAGCCGGTAATGTTGTTTTTCCACTTTTAATATTTTTTATTGGTGTTAAGTTAGCTTCGCTGGTGTTTTGTTGTCAAAAGAGAGAAGTCGTCCGGCCAGGACTCGTGCCTCGTTCGAGATAACGAATTCTTTTAAGCGTCAAAAAGCAAATCCTCTACCTGCTCCACATACCGTTCAAACCCGAAATGCATTTTTACCTTTCGCTGGCGCTCTCGGATCAATTCTTGACTTGCCGGTTTATTCAGCAATTGCAATAATCCCTGATAAATTGCGTCGCTATCGTCCGGATCAACCAGCAAACCCAATTCCCCATTCAACAAAGCATCTTTACTGCCATCGCTGTGGCCAGCCAAAACCCGACAACCACTGGCAACCGCCTCTAAAAATACGAGGCCAAAACCTTCTCCCTTACTGGGCATGGCAAAGATATCGGCCAGTTGATAATATTCCTCAATTTCAGCATCCGGGGCATAGCCTGTTAAGGTCACATGTGCCTCCAATTGGCAATCCCGAACCAATTGCAGTACTCTTTTTTGCTCCAACAGATCTGCTGCACCTACAATGAAATATCTCAAATTGGGATAAATTTTGATCAGATCTCTTAGGGCCAGTATGACCAGATCATAACCTTTATATTTTTCTGCAGCGGAAAGCCTGCAAACTGTCAGAATGATTTGATCATCAAGGGTTAAATTATACTGATGTCGAATTGCAGTAACATTAACTGGGATCTTATCATAATTTTTTGGTAAACAGTTGTTCAATATCTGTATGTTCTTCGGTGAAACTTGATTGTACTGTTTTAATTGCTTAGCTGTATACTCACTAACCGCCCAGATTTCAATTTCATTTAGAAACGATTGTTGCCATTTTGCTAGCGGTTTCCAAACCTCGATGCCGTGAGCAAATAATATGATCTGTTTTTCGGGTTTGATTAGCTTGATCATTCTGGCGAAAATCAGCAAATGAATATGACTTATGATGATGATGTCAGCATGAAAGCTTTCTTTTAAAGCAGCTAAACCAAAACTGATTTTATTTCCTTTATATCCCTTATGGTTTTGTTTGGTGATTTTGTCATGAAGCGATAAGCTGTGGTAATCTTTTAATTTTAACTTGTCTTTAAGAACATCTAGTACCTGTAAAAAGTTTCTACACACTTTTTCGATGCCACCAGTTAGGCTAAAAGTATATAAGGTCAAAAAAAAGTACTTTCGGGTTTCTCACTTTATGAGTTACTGTTGGCGATTTGAAATAAGGCAAAAGCTTTAGACCAATGCAGTTTTCCGGTTTTAAATTTTCTGATTAACTGAACCGAGTAGCCACTATACTGATTTTCATTTGTGATTAAAGTACCCTGTTGCAACCACTGTTGCAAAGGAAAGGTAAAACCCATTTTCGGTCGGTTCCAAATGATTTCCGGTAATATATGTTTAAAGGCATCTATCAATAAACCTTTTGGACGGTTGTGAAACCGTTGTGCGTGCGCAATGCCAGAAGCGCTGTTTAAGAAGCGCTGATCTAGAAATGGAACGCGAACTTCTACACCATGACTCATGCTCATAAAATCAGTGTCTTTTAGTAACTGGTTTTGCATGAACAGGTGAGTTTCCATCCAGGATGCCCTTTCTTCTCCATCCAATACATCCATTGATTTGTCGATGGGAAATGCTTCCAGCAAAGCATCGATGCGATGCTTATCGATTTGTAATATTTTGGCGATCGTGTCCGGAACAAAAAAACCTCTCAAAAAAAGATACTCTCCAATAGGATTCTGATAACTTAAGTAAGCGATTCGTTTCAGTCGCTCAGAGCGCAAAAATGTTGCTGATTTTAGCAGAAATCGAGGAAAACGCTTCATTTTTTGAATCAATTTCATTCTTTTGAAAGAGGGATAACCGCCAAAAAGCTCATCTGCACCAATGCCAGACAGAACGGCTTTTAATCCATCAACTTTTGCATAACGATTCACGAACCACGAATTGATGCCATCATTGGTCGGCTGATCCATGGCGGATAAAATTTCTTTGAAATGAACTTCCAAATCTTCTTTTTTTACCTGGTAGGAGTGATGTGTTCCGTGCGTCTGATCTGCAACGGCTTGCTGAAATTGCGCTTCAGAAAATTGTTTTTCTTGAAAATTGATGGATAAACTATTTAAGTTGCTGCCGATCTTTTGATTGGCAATCAAGGTGATGATACTGGAATCAATACCGCCACTTAAAAAAACGCCGACAGGCGCATCAGCGATTAACTGGCGATTCACCGCTTTGCTCAGTTCTTGCTCAATTTTTTTACTTGCATCCTGATTATTGAAAATCGTCTTTTTCCATCCAATATTTTCAAAGGAATTGATTTGAAAGGTTTGTTCTTGATGATCCCAGGTTAAAAAGTGTCCTGGACGGAGAGAATGCACATCTTTAAGGGTGGTAAATGGGTGAGGAAGATGTCCGAAGGCTAGAAAATAGATTTTCCAGTCGGCATTTTCTTCGAATCTGTAAGAAGTCTTTTCGAAAGCTTTCACTTCAGAGGCAAATATCAATCGGGTATCAGTGCTGGAAAAATAAAGCGGTTTTATGCCCATCTGATCCCTCACCAAATGCGTCACTTGTTTCAGCTGATCATAAATGGCGAAGGCAAACATCCCTGTTAACTTATGAAAGCTCGCTGTTCCCCAGGTTTGATAGGCCGCTAAAATCACTTCCGTATCGCTTTCCGTATTAAAAATTAAACCCAACAGGGTTAGCTCGGTTTTCAGCTCCAGGTAATTGTAGATTTCGCCATTGAACGTAATAGTTAAATTCCCTTGATTATAGCGCATAGGTTGATACCCGGTAGGAGAGAGGTCAATTAATGCCAATCTACGGTGACCAAATTGCAATCCGATTTTAGGATCAGCAAAAAAACCTTCATCATCAGGACCACCATGTTTCATGCTGTCGCACATCGCCTGAACATCTTTTTCAAGTTGTGCTGGGCTTTGGTTTTGATCAATTATTCCGGCTATCCTGCACATTTGCTATTCCACATTCTTTACCTGTCATTTCTACTTTCCAGTTTACACCTGGCACAGCTTCGCCCTCTCAGTCACATTTCTTTTTTAAAAAATGACTAATTACATGTGCTTGTTATTTACTGTTCAGCACACAACACAAGCTTTATTTTGTACAAAAATAAACAGTTTATGACAACTATTCAATCTGTCAATTACTCCTAAACCTTATCCCGAGCAACATTTTTCATATTGTTGAGGTCTTATTCGAGGTATCCTGTTAGATTCTCCGACTACATTAAATTGTAATCTTTGTCAATTTTTAGTTCCTCAAATTGGCTCCACAAACGCCATCGAGGTATTAATCTCAATGGCATAGCCTATATTATCTAAACGTAAAATAATACGTTTTTTATGATGTACCGACACCAACTCTGCAACCATATCCTTAAACGGACCGGCTTTAATCAATACTTTTTCACCTAGTTTAATCTCATAATCAAAAACTGCCAATTCCTCCTCAGTAGCCAATAATAATTTAAGATGATCAATTTGCTGGTCGGGCATTGCGGCAATTTTCCCCGAGAAATAAATAAACCTGGCGATGCCATTTGTCATTAGAACCTCCGTGTACTCTTTGGATGAAATGTACACGAAAAGATAAGATTTGATCAAGGGTTCTTCGACGATTTTCTTACGGTCGCTCCATTGTTTAAGTGTTTTCCGTAATGGAAGATAGGCTTGAATTCCTTTTCTGGTCAGTTCATCATACGCCTTTTTTTCTGCCCTCGAACGCGTATATACCGGATACCATCTATAGTTTTGATCGATCATAAACAATTCGATAAGATATTTGAGATCTGAACTATAGCAGTCATAAGTAAGTCTTGTCGACCTACATCAAGATTTTTATGCAAGATTTTTAAACTACCGGGACGAGCAATCATCAAATGAGATTGTTGTTATATAATTAAACTATCTGGGACAAAACAGAATCAAAACTACTTAATTCTGTTAGCAATATCGGTTTTTAATCAGGTTTATTATTGAGAAATGTCAAATTTGACCACATGTCCAGTAGTCTATCTTCTTAACACTTGCTAAATATTATGCCGTTTGAATCAGAATTCGCTTAAAAATTGAGATTATTGTTGCCTGTAGCTGTTACCGCTTCGCTATTCCTGCGTTAGATCCAGGTCTTGGTTTATCAATATTTTATTATTGTTTTTTAAGAGTATTGATGGGTTCGCTGGTAAGCTTGGTTTTGTTTCCTTTTTGTCAAGAAAAAGGTAAGAGGCCGCCGATGAAGCGTAAGAAAAATCTTTCTGAATTAGATGTCCTTCGACAAGCTCCGGATGACAATCCGGAGCGGATCTATGGTGGAGATTGCTTCGGCTCGCTCATGCCCAGGCCTCGCAATGACGATGAAAGGTGGAACTTATGGCTCCTCGCTATAGGCACCTTGCTATCCGGCCTGGGAGGAGATTGCTTCGGCTCGCTCATGCCCAGACCTCGCAATGACGATGAAAGGTGGAACTTACGGCGCCTGGCTATAGGCACTCTGCTATCTGGCCTAGGAGGAGATTGCTTCGGCTCGCTCATGCCCAGGCCTCGCAATGACGATGAATGGTGGAACTTACAACTCCTCGCTAGAGGCACCTTGCTATCCGGCCTGGGAGATAATGGAAGGAGAAAACGTGAAAGCTTTTGCACACCCTTTCAAGTTACTTCCGTCTAAGGCAGCGCACATTCTGCGATCTTTCATCGCGGCTTGTGCTGCCGCTTAAGAAGCTTTCACGGATTTGTCCGACATTAGATCCAAGCCTTGAGTTTTGGTTACCTTTTTGTCAAGAAAAAGGTAAGAGACCGCCGCTCGTGAGGCGTAAGAAAAAACCCAGGATACCTGCTATAAACAAAAGATGCCACAGTCAGTAAAAAAGCTTCCTTCGCAATGACGAGGAAGCGAGGGCTAGCTATATAGCATATAATTATACCAAAGCTACACTACATCCAAAGTACTAAATCATCCAAAAAAAAGCTATTTCTTTTTCCAAAACATCCACCACTTTCTATTTTCATCATCATAATAACCTGAGCCTGAATAGCCGCTGTAATCAGAGTAATAATAGGTGCTGTTTCCACCACCACGCGAATAATCGGTTGTATAGTAGTTGGAATACAAAGCGTCATCACCAAAAGCATTTAAGATGATGGCTAAATTGCTTAAGCCATACTCCCGTGATAAACGTTCGGGAATGTTGGCCGCCCTTTGTTGGGAAACCCCCGAACGGATGACAAATAAATTGATGTCTGACGAACGAATTAAAGGAATGGCATCCGATACCAATCCAACAGGTGCGGTATCCACCAAAACATAATCATAATCTTTCTCTAGCTGCTGCAATAAATCCTTCATTGCTGCAGTGTGCAGCAACTCGGAAGGGTTTGGCGGTACGGGCCCAGAAGGAATGAAATCAATGTGATGAACGTCATCATGAATCATCACTTCTTCTAATGTGGCCTGACCAGAAAGTAGTGAGCTTAATCCTTTTTTATTATCACTTCCAAAAGCCTTGTGTAATTTTGATTTTCTTAAATCCGCTGCAATCAGGATCACTCTTTTTTCGATCAAAGCCAAAGTACTGGCTAAATTGATTGTCACAAATGACTTTCCCTCTCCTGAAATTTCCGAGGTGATACAAATGACCTTACTGGATTTGTGACTGGCCAGAAAACTTAAATTTGTACGAACAGATCGTACTGATTCGGCAAAAACAGATTTTGGTTTCGCCAATGATAAGGCCTGGCGACTATCCTGATCAATATAATCGGGAAATTTCCGGATCACACCGATGATTGGGGTATGGGTTAAACCTTCAACCGTTTCCTTATCATAAATATAAGGATTTAAAAATCTAACTAACAAAATTAAGCCAAAACCCGATGCAAGACCCAACATCATCGCTGTACTGTAAGCCTTACTGCTGTTTGGAGAAATGGCATAGTAAGAGGGGTAGGCCGGATTAACAATGGATGCCCCAGGAACAATCGCTGCAGCATTCATTTCTGCTTCCAGTTTTTTCTCCGACAGGTAAGAACGTACCTTATTGTTTACCTCGAAATTGGTTTGCAACTTGACAAAATTTTGCTCCTTTACCGGAATGCTGCTCATACTTTGCGTAACGCCAGCAATTTGATTTTCAATGTATCGGATAGTTGCTTCATTGTTTTTACGCATGCCCTGAATGCTACTTCTGATTCCCGATTTTACATTAGCAATCTGTTGCTCTACCTGCTTTACGGGTTGCGACTCCGGATTAAATTGGTTCAGTTTGATCTCTCTATTAGCCAGTAAAGTATTCAATTGTGTAACCAAAGCACCCAGTCCTGTACTTAGGTCGCCTTCTAAATCGACCCCGATTTCTACTTTATTTCTGTTATTATTAATCTGGTCTTCCAGTTGTTTGATGCCCAGTAATTTTAAATTGAGCTCTGTTTTTTGCTTTTCATAATCGGCCAGTTTTCCAACGGTCATCGAGGTTGATGAAGTCATGTCCACCATTTTGTTCTGCGTTTTATAGTTCGCGAGTGTTGCACCTGATTTTCCGGCTTCGGTGTTAATAAAACCAAGTTGATTGTCAATGAAATCGACTGTTTGTCGGGCAGATCTCCTTCTTTGAATCACATCGTATTTCACATACTCCTTCATGATGGCGTTCAATATGTCGGCAGCGAAAACGGCATTGGCATCCGTCTGACTCAAACCCATCACATTGGTGAAACGGGCAGCTTCACCAATATTTAAGCCCCCCATGGCCCGGCCAATAAAATCCTCTTTGCTATTGAATTTAAATTGGTACGTACTGTTTGCCGGGATTTTATCCTTAATGCGGAAACTCATGTTTCCCATATTAATCACCTGACCATATTTGATGTTGGTTTTTGCATCTTCATTCTCTGCTGAAGAAATCTCAAAACTATTGGCGTCAACGCCTTTCACGGAATAAAGTGAACGGCCAAAATTTACGCTGTCTTGTTTGATGATTTCGATAACAAACGGCACATTAGGGTAAAGTTCAGTGGTTCGAACACGGCCTTTCAGATAGTAGCTGATTTTGTAATCAAGTGTTTTAACTGCATTGGCAATCACTTCATTGCTGCGGATGGTAAAACTTTCAGCCTGAATTTTATCGGTGTAGTTGTAATTCTGCATGGCCATCTGACTTCCACCCGTACTGATCGCAGGATTGCTGTCCTCTAACTTTAATGAAGCTCCGGTTTGATAAATAGGAGGGGTATACCATAAATAGAGCCAGGCACCACAAAGCGCAATGGCAACTGTAGCGGCCACCCAATACCAGCGACTTAAAAATACTTTAAAGATTTTGTAAAAATCAATACTTTGGCTTACAGCCTTTTTCTCTTGCACGAACTCGGTCAATGGATATCGTTTTTATGAATGTTGGGACAAAACAATTTAGCTCCTAAGATAAGCGTAATTTTATAAGATAGGAAATGGCCAAAAATTTAATTAAATAACACATAACAGGGTTCTTCATCGTTGTGAGGAACTATACTGACATACATCGCTATTACCACCCTGCTCCCGGAATAGGAGAAATTCATTAAGATGATAATGAAGTCCTTTGACAAGCTCAGGATGACAATCTGAGAGAATTTATAGAGGAGATTGCTTCGGCTCGCTCACACCTAGGCCCCGTAATGATAATGAAAGGAGGAACTTACTGCGCATCGTTATAGGCACCATTCTATCCGGTCCAGGAAGGGATTTATGGAGGAGATTGCTTCGGCTCGCTCATGCCCAGGCCTCGCAATGACGATGAAAGGTGGAATTTACAGCGCCTCGCTATAGGCACCCTGCTATCCGGCCGAGGAGGGGATTTATGACGGAGATTGCTTCTGCTCGCTCACACCTAGGCCTCGCAATGACGATGAAAGGAGGAACTTACGGAGCATTGTTATAGGCACAATGCTATCCGGCCGAGGAGATAATGGAAGGAGAAAACGTTAAAGCTTTTGCACACCCTCTCAAGTTACTTCTGTCTAAGGCAGCTTGTGCTGCCGCTCAAAAAGCTCTCACGGATTTGTCCGACATTAGATCCAAGCCTTGAGTTTTGGTTACCTTTTTGTCAAGAAAAAGGTAAGAGGCCGCCGCAGGCGAGGCCAAAAAAGTCATTATGAATAACAAGTTTTAGATGTCCTTCGACAAGCTCAGGATGACAATCTTGACGGGATTTATGGAGG
>NZ_AJLG01000101.1 GCF_000258495.1 Pedobacter agri PB92 | reverse complement strand
ACTATCAAGCGCTTTATCATAAGCTAGAATTGCTGTCGCATTATTTCCATTTACTTGCTGTAGATAACCGTACAAAAAGTATAACAATTTATTACCTTTTTCAACTTTTAAATTTCCCTCAATTAACGCAGCGGCCCTGGTATAATTCTCGGTATCCAAAAGCAGATTGATGTAATCGTTAGTTAGGTTCCTTTGAAATGGGTTTTTTACCAATCCATCTTCCAAAGTTTTGATCGCCGTTTCGTTATCGTATTTTGCTACATATAACTGTGCAAGTTTTTGAAACATTGCCGCATTCTGAATACCATTATCTTTCGCCCTTTTAAAGTAATTTATTGCTTCATCATAATTTTGGATGTTTAAAGCACAAATTGCCGTATTCAAAGCTAATGTAGTATCGGCAGGAAAACTATCACTCACTTCTTTCAGGTCGGTGTAAGCTTCTGTAAAATCGTTATTAAAAAATGCTGAGTTAGCTTTCTCCTGTTTTTTAATTAAAATATTGTGGTTCGAAGCCTTAATTAAGCCAGAATTGTCTTCATATTTATCTAAACCCCTCGCCTGCTTAATTGCTGCATTCGCGGCCTCATAAAACTTATCAGAGTTTGCTTTATCAGTATCGATCAGTGATGCGAACGATGTTAAATATGATTTAATCGACCAGGTTTCTGCCCAGTTTTTTGTTTTGTTATCCTTCTCTGCTGATTCTATCGCTTTAAGACCTTCAGTAATAATTGAAAGCTGCTTTTTTTCATCCTCTTTATTGGCAATTGAGGCTTGAAGTTTACCTACCGCATTTCTGGCAATTAGTATCTGGCTTTTTTGAGCAACAGCATTAAATGAAACAAAAAATAAGAGGGCTAATATCAACTTTGAACCGTTATGCATAGGATAATCGTACGTTTAATTCGTAAAATGTTTTGGTAATGCCGTAAAAATAAACAAAAAAAAAGAGTCCCGAATTAATTCGGGACTCTTTTTTCACCTTGCAATATATTATTGCTTAAGAAGTGCATCTAAACGTTTTTTGATGTCTTCATAATTTTTAGTGTCATTTCTGAAACCATAAATTGTTTTTAAAGTTTCTAGCGCACCAGCATTCTTAGGATCAATTTCTAAAGCCTTTTTGTAAAAAGGTAAAGATTTATCTAACAAGCCATTCATTTTGGCGGTTACGTCATTAAATTCTTTAACTTTTTTAGCATCGATTTTATTTCTTTCATTCTGCAATTTTAAAGCTTGAGAGAAATAAATATTTCCTAATAGAACCTGATAATTTGGGTTAGTAGGTTCTTTTGTTGCCAATGCATTTAACATTTGCTCCGACTTAGCAGCATCTCCCCTGTCGATATAAATTTGGGTTTCTGTTTTAATTAACTCTACATTATCAGGATATTTTGCTACAGCTTCTTTGATGATTCCTAAAGCAGCAGTGGTATCTTTTTGCTTACGCAACGTAATGTCAACCAATTCGTTGTACAATTCTGATGATTGTGGCGAATTTAAAGAAATAACCTTTTTGAACTGCTGAACAGTAGCTGGCCAGTCTTCAGTATTTCTTGCTGCAATACCAGCATTTAAATACATCGAAGTATCCTGAGGATTAATTACTGTTGCCTGAACAAATTTGGTATATG
Source organism: Pedobacter agri PB92 (assembly GCF_000258495.1). GTDB lineage: Bacteria > Bacteroidota > Bacteroidia > Sphingobacteriales > Sphingobacteriaceae > Pedobacter > Pedobacter agri. Next base: position 16,722 of record NZ_AJLG01000101.1, on the reverse strand, counting down.
CTGTCTTGTAATCTTTTTTGTTATAAGCCATCACACCCGCATTTCTCACAGCGTTAGCAATATTCGTTTCAGCTAAAGCAAAATTGTCTTTTTCTGATCCTTTTGCATCAATTTTTTTGCCTTCAGTGATCGCTTCCTGAGCAATTTTGATGTTTGCATCTGCGTTTGCAGCATCCACAGTATCTAAAATTGCCGCTGATGAAGCAAACAAAGCACGATATGACCATGCTTCTGGCATTACTTTAGATTTCTCATCAGCAATTGCCTTATCCGTATTAGCTAAACCACTTTTGATAGTTTCTAATTTTTTTGCTAATGGCGTAGAGGCACCTTGTGAAGTCAGTTGAAAAATGCCCCACTTTTTTTTAGCCTCGTTAACCTCGCTTTTCTGAGCAAACGCAGCGCTTACAGTGCCTGCTAAAATTATACCTAGAAATACTCTTTTCATAATTTTTATTCTAATCTTAATTTAGTTAATTTTCTTCTTCCGTTTCGTCTTCTGAATCTGTTTCATCTTCTTCAGTATCTTCTGTTTCAGTTGTGTCGGCTTCCAGCTCTTCCCCGTCAGTTACCACAACATCTGCTAAATCAACTGTTTCTTCTTCATCTTCTTCGTGATCGATTTTAGTTACTGAAGCAATTTCATCATCACCTTTTAAAGATATCAAACGAACTCCCTGAGTAGCACGCCCCATCACTCTTAAAGCAGAAACAGGTATTCTAATTACAATGCCTGATCTGTTGATGATCATCAAATCTTCGCTGTCTGTAACGTCTTTAATTGAAACTAATTGTCCTGTCTTTTCAGTAACGTTAATGGTTTTAACACCTTTACCGCCACGATTTGTAACACGATAATCTTCAATATCTGTTCGTTTACCGTATCCTTTTTCTGATACTACTAACACCGTAACCTCCGGATTGTTTACAGCAATCATGCCAACAACTTCATCTTTATCATGTGCCAATCTAACCCCACGTACGCCGGTCGCCGTTCTACCCATCGGACGAACAGTTTTTTCGTTGAAACGAATTGCCCTTCCTGAACGTAGCGCCATTACCACTTCGCTTTCGCCGTTGGTTAAACAAGCTTCCAATAAAACATCTCCTTCGTTGATGTTAATTGCATTGATACCGTTTACACGTGGACGAGAATATGCTTCCAGAGAAGTTTTCTTAATGGTACCTTTTTTAGTACACATGATAATGAAATTGTTCTCTAAATACTCCTGGTCTTTAAGGTTTTTAACTTTGATATAAGCCTTAATTTTCTCGTCTTTTGGAATGTTGATGATATTCTGAATCGCCCTTCCCTTACTTGTTCTCGAACCTTCAGGAATTTCGTATACCCGTAACCAGAAACATCTTCCAGCTTCGGTAAAGAATAACATGTAGTTATGATTGGTCGCAACCAACATGTGCTCGATGAAATCTTCATTTCTCGAGGTGCTGCCTTTTGATCCTTTTCCACCTCTGCCCTGCGCCCTGAATTCGGTTGCTGGTGTACGTTTAACGTAACCCTCGTGAGAAATTGTAATCACCACTTCTTCATCATCGATAAAGTCTTCCATGCTCATATCTTCAGCAGAATGAACAATGGTCGTTTTACGTTCATCGCCGAACTTTTGCTTAACCTCTTCAAGCTCATCTTTGATAATCTTCATCCGCAAACCTTCATCTGCAAGAATAGATTTCAAATATTCGATGGTTTTCATTAACTCAGCATATTCTTCCTTAATTTTATCACGCTCTAGTCCTGTTAAACGACGAAGCGTCATATCAAGAATTGCCCGAGCCTGGAGATCGCTTAAACCAAATTTCTCCATTAAACCCAAACGGGCTTCTTCAGGTGTTTCTGAAGCACGGATTAATTTAATTACTTCATCCAGATGATCTAAAGCAATTAAATAACCCTCTAAAATATGAGCTCTTTTTTCGGCCTCTGCCAATTCATATTTGGTACGGCGAATTACTACATCATGACGGTGATCTACAAAATGTACAATTAAATCTTTCAGATTTAACATCTGCGGACGACCTTTTACCAATGCAATATTATTTACACTGAAAGATGTTTGTAGAGCCGTATACTTATATAAGTTATTTAAAACGATGGATGCATTTGCATCACGTTTAATTTCATAAACAATACGAATACCATCTTTATTGGATTCATCTTTGATGTTTGAGATACCTTCCAGCTTTTTCTCGCCAACTAATTCAGCTGTACGCTCAATCATCTGTGCTTTATTTACCTGGTAAGGAATTTCGGTTACAATAATTACCTCACGGTCTTTAATACTTTCAATTTCGGCTTTAGCACGCATCACAATACGACCGCGACCAGTTTCAAAAGCCTCTTTAACACCATTGTAGCCGTAAATAATACCACCTGTTGGAAAATCTGGAGCTTTAATAAACTTCATTAATTCCTCGATGGTAATATCTCTGTTATCAATATAGTTTATAATACCATCGATAGATTCTGTTAAATTATGTGGTGCCATATTGGTCGCCATACCTACCGCAATACCAGATGATCCGTTAACCAAAAGGTTAGGTATTTTTGCCGGCAATACTGTTGGTTCCTGTAGCGTATCATCAAAGTTCAGTTGAAAATCTACCGTATCTTTGTTAATATCAGCAAGCATTTCTTCAGCAATTTTCGAGAAACGTGCCTCCGTATAACGCATTGCAGCTGGCGAGTCACCGTCGATGTGTCCGAAGTTTCCCTGACCATCAACCATCGGGTAACGTAAACTCCAATCCTGAGCCATACGAACCATGGTGAAATAAACAGATGAATCTCCGTGTGGGTGATACTTACCTAAAACCTCACCTACAATACGGGCAGATTTTTTATGTGGTTTATTACTTGTTACACCAAGATCGAGCATACCATATAAAACACGGCGGTGTACCGGCTTTAATCCATCACGTACATCAGGCAAAGCCCTTGATACAATAACCGACATTGAGTAGTCAATGTAGGCCGATTTCATCTGCTCCTCTATATTAATTTGGATGATTTTGTCGTTTTGTTGATTTTCTAAATCTTCTGCCATAAATTATTATTCTCGTTATCAAAAACGATATTTCAAAAAAAGGTGTTATTATAACCTTGCGAATTTAGCAAAAATATGCCGAAATAAGGCATTGTGGAAAAGTTTTGCCTATCTGCAAAGCTTTTCTGATGCTGCGTTTTTTTAATGTGCTTAAAGCGACATTTAAATGATTTTTCTCAAATTGACTAAGTTAGAAGATTCGCATTGTTGATGTATTACGATGTGATACAATTGTGATTAGCCCATTCAAATTTCTATTTTTGTTTATAACCAAAAATTATAATGGCTAAACAAAAAAAGTCGGCGATGATTTTTATCATGATCACGCTGCTAATTGATTTTACTGGGTTCGGAATTATTATACCAGTGTTGCCCAAACTGATTCAGGAATTTACAGGTGGTAGTGTTAGTGTAGCGGCCGATTATGGCGGCTACCTGATGGTTGCATTTGCATTGGCACAATTTATCTGCTCTCCAATTATGGGTGGCTTAAGTGATCAGTACGGGCGGCGACCAATTTTGCTATTCTCGCTCTTTGGCTTGGGTATCGATTATATTTTTCTATCCTTCGCTCCTTCTATATTTTGGTTGTTTATTGGTAGAATTATCGCCGGCATAACCGGAGCCAGCTTTACAACTGCTATGGCCTACATTGCTGATATCTCTGAACCAGAGAAAAAAGCGCAAAACTTTGGTCTTGTTGGTGCGGCATTCGGTGTGGGCTTTATTTTGGGGCCTGTAATTGGCGGTTTGTTCAGCACCTTTGGCTTAAGGGTTCCATTCATGATATCTGCAGGACTTGCTTTGGTTAACTGGTTGTATGGATATTTCATCCTTCCAGAATCACTTGCCAAAGCTAAGCGTAGAGAATTTTCCTGGAAAAGGGCAAATCCAATTGGCTCATTCCTGAATGCTTCTAAATATCCGGCCATATTAGGGCTACTGGCAACCCTGTTACTCTTATATATTGCCAGCCATTCTGTACAATCTAACTGGTCATATTATGTAATCGAGAAGTTCCAGTGGGATTCTACCATGATCGGTTATTCATTAGGCGTAGTAGGTTTAATGGTTGCTATCGTACAAGGTGGATTAATCCGGTTTATCATTCCAAAAATCGGAAACCGAAGGGCAATTTACTTTGGCCTAATGTTGTATGTAATCGGTTTTGTGTGTTTTGCTTTTGCCAATACTGGTTTGATGATGATGATTTTTATCATTCCATATTGTTTAGCTGGTATCGGCGGACCAGCCATGCAAAGTATCATATCCAATCAAGTACCCGAAAATGCGCAAGGCGAAATTCAGGGAATAACAACAAGTTTACAAAGTTTAGCCGCAATCATTGGCCCATGGTTGGCCAGCCATATTTTTGTTTATTTCATTCAGGATGGTACGCCATTATATTTTCCTGGTGCGCCTTTTATTCTAAGTGCCTTTTTAACGCTGATTGGTTTGTTTATCGCCATAAGGGCAATGAGAAAATATCATTAACCTCAAGCCCGAAGTATTTTAAATTCATTGTAAGCCATTACCACATTATAAACCATTAATACCATCGCTTCAATTTTTAGGGTTTTGGATGTATCGATTTGTGCTAATGCAGAAAATAAAAATACTGCAGCAATCAATCCAATTGATATGAAAAAGGAAAGTTTAAATGAGCGGTAAAGCATTGATAACCTAAATAAGGTTTTTTCTTAAACATTACCGGATCTTTGATCAACTGAATAATGTTGCTGAAAACAAAAAATAAAATCAGGATGATGGTGATGCCGGAAATGGTTCCTTGCTTTAAGCTTGGAATAACTAAAATTTGCTCGGAAATAAAATAAGCCACTATCAGGATGCAAGCCAGGGCTTTTAATAACTGCCAGTTTCTATCTCTAAGTAACCAACGCATCGCAGAAAACTTTTCCTGATCTGTAAGTATTTGCAGTTTAGCACGTGCTTCTGGAGAAAAGGAAACAAATGGATTAATAATGCTGATTATAACGATAAGCAGGGTGCTTACAAATTGAAAAATACCATCTGAAACCAGGACATGAATCCGGTCATCTGTTAAGATATTAGTGTTAAAAAAGGAGATTACAATTAAAACAATAATTACAAAATGAAATACAATAGGAAAATAGTTTTCAATATTTCCATTTTGTGTATTTGGGTTGTCTGCCAGTTTAAATTGATCATTATCGAGATATTTATTCATTAACCGAATAATTACCAGCAGAATAAAAAGTGAGAACATTTAGTTTGCGTTTGGTATAATTTAAGGGCAGCAAAATAATATTATAATAGCGCATTTGCAAGGTTAGCCAATTCGCTTCGCTCACCCTTTTGCAATGTAATGTGCGCATATAAAGGATGATTTTTTGCATTTTCGATAAGATAAGATAACCCGTTGCTTTCCGAATCGAGATAGGGTGTGTCGATTTGATAGATATCTCCTGTGAAAACTATTTTCGTATGCTCACCCGCCCTCGAGATAATCGTTTTCACTTCGTGGGGCGTAAGGTTTTGCGCCTCATCAATAATGAAGAAGATCTTTGTTAACGTTCTTCCCCTAATAAAAGCCAGAGGTGCAATTGCAATTTTTTCAGTAGTAATCAACTCATCAATTTTGGCAGTCATTTTTTCATCGCCGCTAAACTGATCTTTAATAAAGCGAAGATTATCCCAAATGGGTGCCATGAATGGATCTGTTTTCGATTTGGCATCGCCAGGCAAAAATCCAATGTCTTTGTTGCTAAGCGAAACGATTGGCCGTGTAATATAAATTTGCCTGAACTCACGGCGTTGCTCCAACGCACTCGCCAGTGCCAGAAGTGTTTTGCCAGTACCAGCATTTCCCTGTATGCTTACCAGTTTTATATTTGGATCAAGCAAGGCATGTATGGCGCAGGCTTGTTCAATATTTTTTGGTTTAATTTTAAAAATAGCGTCTGTTGAAACCGCGGAAAGCGTTTTTAGTGCATAATTATAAAATACATTGGCAACCTTCCGCTTGTTTTTCAATACATAAAAATGATTGCCCTCTTTCGCAGAAAGCGATATATTTTCAGCATCTATGCATTTGTTTTTTTTTACCTTCATCGATAATTGATTCAGGAAAATTTGATAGTTCTGTTTTGCCAGCGTAAAGCTCATCAACATTTTTAATTTTGCCAGTTTCATAATCTTCTGCGTGTAAATCAAGTGCTTTGGCTTTCAACCGCAGGCAAATATCTTTTGAAACGAGCACAACTTTTTTGTTGACATATTCCTCTTTCAAACTTAATGCGGCATTCAAAATTTTATGATCGGTTTTGCTCTTTCCAAATATTTCTTCGGCATCAATTTTTAAAGGCTGATCGTTTAGAATGACCCTAAATTTACCAGCACTTTCTGTTTTCAGTTGAACCCAATCACTTATAAGCTGTTGTTTGGAGGTTTGATCAATTAACCTGATAAAACTTCTGGCTTCGAAATTCCGGGTATCATTTCCACTTTTAAAATGATCGAGTTCCTCCAATACCTGAATGGGAATAGCAACATCGTGTTCATGGAAGTTGTTTATCGCATCATGATCATATAAAATCACAGATGTATCTAAAACGAAGATTTTTTTAGTGGGGTTAATATGGGTTTTACCTTTTTTAGCCATAAGGTAAATTTAATGTTTTAGATAGGATTTGCACTAACTACTGTGATCTTTTAACCACAAAGTAAAAAACGTTATAAATAAAAACGGGGTTCTTCTTCTTTCGATTCAGTTCCCCGTTTTAACCTTAAAAACAACCATAGTTGTATTAAAGCATCTCATTCTTGTTACTTTGATTTTTCCGTTCTCGTTAGGTTTCGCAACTTTTACGATTCGTGAAAATTTATTTCCGACTATTCTGTTCGTAAACTTCCTAGTTTTCAATAAGCTCTGTTTGGGTCTATGCGATTTTCATATAATCTATCTTTCGATGAGGATTATCTATGTTCTTACTCGGTTTAACCCTTTCTGAAATTAATCGTTTCCCTGTAAACATATCCGAAATAACTCACTTTTCAGATCATTATTCCTTTTGGATTGTTTTATCAGAATTCAAAGTACTTCGTATTTGATATCATCTAATTTAGAACAAAAACACCCGTTTGTCAAGTAAAAATTAATGTAAATTATTAACATAGTTTTTAACCTAAAATTGCTGGTTATCAACATGATAAATGATTTTAATATTGATTTTTTCCATTTATATGCATATCATTAAAGTTTATTAACATTCGTGCTTTGAAATATTATAAACATTTTATAACATTTTGGTAAACAGTAGAGTAGCTAATTTCTGCCTAAATTTTATAAAAAATCAAAAAACTTAATTTTCAGCGCAACAAAAAACATGTGTATTATGTTATTTTTGTACATGCAGATTAGGCAACCCATTCGAAATATTCAAGACTTTTTATTAAGTACTTACTTTGCGGATGGATTGCGAATTACAATAGGTGTTCTACTCCCCTCGCTTATATTAGCGCAATTCGGCATGCTAACCTATGGCATGACTTTATCACTTGGTGCTTTATGTGTGAGCGTGGTTGATAGCCCAGGGCCGATGGTTCACAGGCGTAACGCTATGTTCGTTACCACAGTGTTAATTTTCGTTTTTTCAATCATCACCGGACTTACCAATAAAAGCCACTATTTCATAGGCTTTTTACTAGCCATTTCGAGTTTTATATTTTCGATGTTTTACATCTATGGAGTAAGAGCGGCATCGGTTGGCACCGCCGTTCTGCTAATTATGGTGTTGAGTATCGATGATGTTCGCCCATGGCAAGAGGTGATTTCACATTCGCTGATGGTTTTGGCCGGGAGTTTATGGTATACAGGATTAAGTTATTTTGTTTATCGCCTTCGCCCCTTTCGTTTGGTGCAACAATCTTTAAGCGATTCTATTTTAGAGGTAGCAGAATTTCTGAGGGAAAAAGCTAAATTCTATCATCGGAACAATAACTACGATAAAACCTATGCCGACTTGTTGCAGTTGCAGGTTTCGGTACACGAGAAGCAGGATGCCGTACGCGAGCTTTTGTTCAGAACAAGAGAAATTGTAAGAGATTCAAGTCCGGAAGGAAGATTTTTATTACTGGTGTTTGTAGATATGGTTGATTTGTTTGAGCAGGTGATGTCGACTTACTACAACTATCAGCAATTGCATGATCAGTTTGATAAAGCAGGTATTTTATCAGACTATGAGATGGCGATAAAACGTATTTCTTATGCTTTGGATGATATTGCCTTTGCCTTGAAAAGTGGTGGAAAGCCTGTGATTTCTAAGCGATTGCTTATAGAAATTGAACGATTAAAGATCAAAATCAATAACCTGGAGAAAAATAATACCAATCAGGAATATAGTACCATTGGAATTATTGCTTTAAAAAATATCGAAGTAAACATTGAGAATATTCTATCCAGGGTAAAAACGATTTTTAGTTACTTCAAGGTCCGAAATAATAAAGATATCCGTCAGGCGGAAGTGGATACCGAAAAATTTATCAAGCGCCAGAAATTCGATTTTGATTTATTTAAGGAAAATCTCACCTACAGTTCTTCAACCTTCAGGCATTCGTTAAGGGTTACTGTGGTTATGTCGCTAGGTTTTATCGTCTCGCAGATGCTCGATTTTTCTCACAGTTACTGGATTTTGCTGACGATTTTAGTAATTTCCAAACCTGGGTTCAGTTTAACTAAAGAACGAAATTATCAACGTTTGATTGGTACAACCGTTGGCGCTTTCATCGGTATGGCTGTTGTTAGTTATATTCATGATAAAAATGCGCTATTTGTAATTTTGCTAATCTGTATGGTTGGTAGCTACAGTTTTCAGCGTAAAAACTATGTGGTAAGTGTTCTGTTCATGACGCCCTATATACTGATCTTATTTGATTTTCTCGGGATGGGTTCTATCGCGTTAGCCAGGGAGCGAATTTATGATACGTTTATTGGATCGGGCATTGCATTGTTAGCCAGCTACTCGCTTTTTCCAACCTGGGAGCATGAGAAGCTCAAAGAAGCGATGACCGACATTATAAAAGCTAACAAAGCTTATTATGAACAGGTAGTAAGATTGTATTTTGAGAAAATTTATAACCGAACAGATTACAAATTGGCCAGAAAAGAAGTTTATGTAGCTACGGCAAACCTGGCATCATTGTTTCAGCGAATGTTCTCTGAGCCAAAAAGCAAGCAGTTGTTTATTAAAGAAGTGCATCAGTTTACAGCATTAAGTCATCTGTTGTCTTCTTACGTGGCCACCCTTTCGCTTTATAACAAAGAGCATGAATTTACCTTCGAGAACTTTGATGCCCTAAAACCTATCGCACAAAACACAGATTATTTGCTTGATACTGCAATAAACAATCTAATTGAAGGTAAGAACACGATTGAAAATGTTCCACTGATACGCCTTGCAGATACAGGCTTAAAGATAGTTGAGGGCAAAGATTTAGTGCCAGAGCAATTTGACTTGATTCAGAAAGTTGCTTATGATATTTATAAGCTTACAGTTAAAGTTAAAATTTAGTTTTTTGCAATAAATTCAATCACGCTGCAGGTGCTAAAAGGCAAAGTGTAAGTTGTTCCATTGTCTAACTTAAATACAATTTTTGCATCGCAGGGAAAATTCTTGTCTGCTAAATCTCTTGCCTCAAATATTATTGGATAAAACTTTTGTTCGGGATTATCTGACTTAACCGTTTCTTCCCTTAGTTTAAATTTTATTTTTAATTCTGCTTCTCCAGCTTTCAAATAAACTTTATCAATTTTTTTAAAACTCGAATTTGCGGTAAAATTAATCATCAGATGATTATCCATTCCGCTGCTATTGTTTTTAAATAGTTCGAAGGCGTAGTAACTTTTATCGTCTCTAAAGTATTGGTAATCGATACTTTGCTTCGTTTGCTGACTGTATGCAATATTGCCAAATGCGATTAATGCGAAAAATAATAATGTAGTTTTCATAGTTTAAAACTTAGGGCATGGAACTTTAAAACCTTTAAAATTGTTATGTCTGTAAATAAATGATAGCTCATAAGTGCGGGGTGTTGCACTCAATAGTTTATTTCCGTAAACCGTGTAGTTCAATCCGGCACTTACATCACCCATCGCTACGCCAACGTAAGGATAAAATGAGGCTTCGTTAAATTTAAACCACATGCCGAAATTTAGCTTCAAACGTGTTTCATCGTTAGGTTTGAATCCTATAACTGTACCGAGAATAGTGTCTTTATTGTTTCTTTGAACATTATATACACCTGTAACATTTAAATCTACATAGTTGTTCAACAGATAAAGCATACCAAAATTAGCGGTCTGCCTTACCGGGACATATTCATTTGCGTTATTCAATAGAGTTTCTTGTGGTTTGGTGAGATGATAATGTGCGTAACCCACAGCAAAACTCAATCGATTAAAATTTGCAGCGAAATTAGCGCCGATGTTTACATCGAAATATGATGTTTTATCGTTTTTCAGGTCTAGATAGTTAGGCAATGAATTATCAAAGCCACCATCGGTATATTGAGAAGCAAAGTTTAATTTATTGTAATCTAAGAATTTAGATACGTACGAAACCTGGGGGGCCAAACCAAACTTAAACCGGTGTTCAACATCAAGGTATTGGTAGTAAGACATACTGGCGCTGATGTATTGCGATTTTAAAGCCCTATTAAAAGATTCATCAAATAGTCCGCTTAACCCTAAACTAAAAACGCTATTGGTAAAATTTTCATCCTCAACGAGTTTTATGTCGCCAGAAACACTATAGGTATTATAAGGATCGCCGAGGTTCCCCCACTGCTGGCGGGTGTTTATTGCAATGCGATATTCTCCATCAAAAAAACCTGTATAAGCAGGATTTAGCGATAGCGGCGCAGCAAAATATTGTGAGAATTTAGGGTCTTGTGCTGAACAGTATAGTGTAATCATGCACAAAAATGAAGTGAGTAGCGATTTGTACATTATAATATAAGTATAGTTTTACCTGTAGACTGAAATTTTCCACCAAAGGCATCAATGCCTTCAGCAAACCATGAAAATGTTTCTAATGGCTGCATTTTGCTTTTAAATTGTCCATCCCAGCCATTCGATGCCAAGTCGGTTTGATAAACGAGGATTCCCCATTTATTAAATACTTTGAAACTGGTTAATTTTTGGATGCTCACTAAAAACGGATATAATTTATTGTTGGTTTCCTTATGCGGTGTGAATGCTGTTGGCACAACAATTTTTGGTTGTGGCAATATATTTAACTCAATCGGTGCCGATACGGAGCAGCCTTTCTCATTTTGTAGTGATATATAGTAAATGCCAGCTTTGTTCATCCTGGTAGGATCTGCAATTGGCCGGGTAAGTAACGCATCATGGAAGTAACTAACTTTAGAAAAATCTTTACTTCCTTTTGTAATTTCGGCAGCGGTCAGATCAATAAAATCATAATCGAAGATTGCTTTTGGTTTATTAAGCACAATGGTTGGCAAGGAATTAATGGTGACGTTGATTCTATCAGATACATAGCAACCAGATGCATTGGTTGTCTTTACGTAATAAATTCCAGATTTGCTTACTGACTTTGGATTGGATACCCGATCAGTGAGTGCTTCATCGCTAAAAAAAGAATAGCTCAATTTTTCTGAACTGCCCAGGTAAAGATTTTGATTGGTTAAATCTACCTTTTCGGGATAGCATACAGCCGCAGGATCTTTCACCGCTAATACAGGTAAATCGTTTACTACAACATCAATTTTACCATTAACCGAACAGCCTTGAGCATTGGTTGCAATAACAAAGTAGCTACCGGTTATGCTGATATGTTGCGGATCGTGTATCGGATTTTTTAATGCTGCATCTTCAAAGAAGCCGTATTTAAAAGTTGGATCATTACCCACAAATATCTTACTTGAAGTAATATCAATCGTATTTGGATAGCAAACCGCCACTGGATTACTGATGTTCAGAAGTGGTTTAGGACTTATGATTACCTGTACCGGAAGAATTTTATTGCAACCATAGTTATTGCCAAGGAGTACATAATATGTTCCTGAAGTTTTAACTGCATTTGGATTTGATAGTGGCTTCGATGCTTTATCATCAGTGAAATAACTTCTTGAAATTCCCTCTAAACTGGAATATAACTGATCATTTGTAATATCAACAGTTTGATCAAAACAGGCTATTAGCGGACTTTTTACCGTCGCATTAGCCAGGTCAAAGACATTGATATCAATTGTAGCCACACTTTCGCAACCTTTGAAGTTTGTTGCCTTGATATAGAACTTCGTATTTTGTTGAATTTTAACCAATCCTGTCAATTGCTGTGTTAAATCTTTATCCTGATAAACCAGATAAGTAAATTGATCACTCTTGTTTAAAATATAATTGCTGGCGGTCAAATCAATTTCTGCATTCTGACATACGGTGTTTTTCTCAAGGACCTGCATATGATAGTCTACGCTATGCACTACAGACGTGATTGAACTCGGGCAACCAAAGCCAGCATACGGAACCAGATCTAAGATAATTTTAGATCCCTCAGGTGGCGTAGGCTTGATATTGATTGATTGACCAGAACCATATTTAACAGATTTATCAGCGTTGTACCAGTTGTAAAACTGAAAGCCGCTTGGTCCGGAAATATTAAGTTCATCAGCACTTTTGCAAAAGGTATTTCCTACGACCAGGTCGCCGCATAAATTATCTACATCCACATATGCATAACCAAAATGCCCACCCAGCGCACAATCTGCACTTATAAATTCAATAAGTAACTGCTTTCCCTGATATCCGGATAAATTTATGGTCACCGGTGTCCACTCCTTATAAATTATCGAAGCATTAACTTTGGATTTTTTAAATCCCGGCAAGGATGATGTTGCGACATATTCAAACGAAGCACAGGGGATGTATTCATTTTTTTCAAGATCTTTTACCCGGGCTATAAAACGTGGCTGTTCTTCCAAAGGATGTGATGGATCTTCTAGAACAACAGCATACTGATAGGTTAGCGTAAACTCAGGGCGATCTGAAGGAACATTTAGCAAATATGAAACTCCATCAACCTGTGCACCAGTACCATTGTTTCCTAGTTTAACTGAAAAGTTTCCTCCGTTTTTCGGAATGAGATCAAATCCTCCATAATAATCTTTCTCAGCCTTATTGGTGATAATGCTATGTCTACCTGGAGCCGGAGAAGCTACCTCATTGGTATAGATTACATTTTTGTTGCTATAAAGTGTAGTCAATCCTGTAAATAGCTTCCAGTTCCGAAAATTTCCATTTTCGAATCCAATGTTTTCCGGACAAGTTTGACCAACCAATTTTGAGGATGCAGCCAATATCGCTACACACAACAACAATAACAATTTATTACTCAACGGGACGATGAATTAAAAAGTGATACTGTAAAAATATTGTTTTAGTATATTGATGGATTTGTCGTCAAGCTGCAAAGCGGTTTTTTTACACGAAACCGGATAATGAAAATGAGTATAGATTAAGTTAACCGCATGTAGATTTAAAAAGATACATGATTGTATTTAATTAAATTACACGGTTATATCATGCTAATTACATTTATGTCGAAGTTTTTGTATGGTTGTTTTCATGGTAAATTGAAATTGTAATAGTCTAATCCAAAACTGTTTTTTTACACGAAACTTGACAAAATTTTAGGTCAAAAAGATTAATGATGAGTGATTTGATGATACTGAAGTAAAAAGGATTGCTACAAATCGCTGATCATCGCTTCCAAACAAAGGCTGTTCGAATTTGTTGTCTGTACTTAAACAAAGGAATAATTTTATGGAAAAGCTATATACGGCTGAAGTTACAGCTACTGGAGGAAGAGACGGACACATCAAATCAAGCGATGGCATATTGGATTTTGAATTAAGAAAACCTAAAGAGCTTGGTGGACAAGGCGGTGCTACAAACCCTGAAGAATTATTTGCTGCTGCATGGGGTCCATGTTATTTAGGGGCTTTAGGTTCTGTTGCCGAACGCGAGGGTGTTGATGTAAGCGAGGCGAATGTAAAAGTTTTGGTATCATTCAATAAAGATGGAAATGCATTTTCTTTGTCTGCAGATTTAGATGTCCATATTCCAGGAATTTCACGTGAAGAAGCGCAAGCAATTGCTGATAAAGCACACAGGGCTTGCCCGTACTCAAAAGCAGTAAAGGGAAATATTGAAGTGAGGGTTACGGCCGTTTAAATTCTTAGCAAAATATGAAGCGACTTCAGGGTCGCTTTTTTTTATGCTCCAATATTTTATTACAACAGAAGTTTACTGGCTAAACCTAAAATTAGCAGAAATCCAAAAACATCGGTAAACGTGGTGATGATGATGGAAGATGCAATTGCCGGATCGATTCCTACACGTTTTAAAATTAACGGGATACCTGCACCAGTAACACCTGCAATCAACAGATTTCCTGTCATGGCTAAGAAAATTACTAAGCCGAGCATTGGGTTTCCATCAAAAAAGAATGCGAAAATAAAAACGATCAATCCGTTTACAGCACCATTAATCAAACCAACCGTAAATTCTTTCAACACTGTTCGGTAGGCCTGTTTATCTGTTAAATCATAAAGAGAAATACGCCTTACTGTAACCGCAAGTGCTTGCGTGGCAGCATTACCTCCCATTCCTGCAATGATAGTCATATAGGCAGCAAGTGAAGGAATTAGTTTAATTGTAGGGTCGAAATAGCGTACTACCGAGGAAGCTAAAAAGGCGGTGCCCAAATTGATGATTAACCAAGGTAAGCGAGATTTTACTGCTTCAACCCAGTTACCACTTAATTCCTCATCTTCAGAAACCCCTGAAATTTTCAAAATATCTTCAGTACTCTCCGCCTCCATCACATCGATTACGTCATCGAAAGTAACTCTTCCTAAAAGTTTTTGATTTTCATCAATTACCGGGATACTGGTGAGGTTGTATTGAGAAATCAAATTCGCAACTTCTTCCTGATCGGTATCAGGATGAACATATACCGCATCCATTTTAACCAACTCGGTAATTTGAGCATTGTGTTTAGCCTTGATAATATCTTTTAGTGAGACAATTCCTTTGAAAATCTTTTCATCATCTACCACATAAATCGTGTAAAATTCCTCCATTTCTTCGCTCTGGCGGATAATTTCATCAATGGCATCTTTTTTAGTCAAATTGATATTTACACAGATAATTTCTGTGTTCATCAAACCGCCGGCAGTTTTCTCGTCGTAAGTTAAAAGGTTTCTGATTTCAGATGCGTGTTCATCTTGTAAATCTTCGAGTATTTCGGCTTGCTCATGATCTTCCAGTTGCGAAATAATGTCAGTAGCGTCATCGTAATCAAGTTCTTCTACAATTTCGGTACGTTTATCTGGATGGAGTTCGAATAGGAGATTTTCAGGATGAGATTCCTCATCCATTTCAGAAATAATTTCAGATGCAATCTCAGCGGGCAGCAGGTTAATGATATATCTTTGCTCCGATTTATCTAATCGCTCGAACAAAATGGCAATTTCTGAGGCATGATACTCCTCCAAAACCCCTTTTAGGGTTTCATCACCAGCTAAAATTGCATTTTTAACCTTTAATACATCGCTTTTATCTATCTCGAATGACTGCATCTATCTCTAAACCTCCTAAAATTGTTTAAAGCTACCAAAATTTTAAGCGCAATTAAAAGTTAATAGCATTAACTTACTTAAACCAGCCTTTTCTCCAAAAATATATTACCTGAATCACTGCGATTGCGCCCATTACAATCCATGTCCACATGTAGCCGTGGGGGCTATAGAGCTCTGGCATGTTATCGGGCATTACTTTACCGGTAGCCGGATCTTCCCTGCTAAAATTCATCCCGTAAATACCTGCGATAAAAGTTAGGGGAATAAATATTGATGAGATAATGGTTAACACTTTCATAATCTCATTCATTCGGTTGCTGGTAATGGAAAGATTCATATCGATATTGGCAGATGCTATTTCCTTTAGTGATTCTATGAAATCAATGATCTGGATGCAATGATCATAAGCATCCTTCATATAGGTTTTAGTGAGATCGGAAATCAGCGGACTATCGGTACGGATGATGTCGTTCAATTTATCGCGTTCTGGCCAGGCCACTTTCCTTATCGTGATTAATGATCGTTTGATGGCCTGCGTATCATACATAATCCTTCTATCCGGATGATCATAAAGCCGATCTTCAATGGCATCTAGCTCCTCACCCCAGAAATTCAATAAGGTAAAATAATTATCTACAATAACATCCATAATGGCATACATCAGATAACTGCTTCCCCCTATCCTGATATTTCCTTTCCCGATTTCTAAACGCTTCCTTACCGGCTCAAAACAATCTGAGTAGGTTTCCTGAAAGGTAATTAATGTTCGTTCTGATAAAATAAAAGAGATCTGATCGTTGCATAGCACATCATCTTCACCTAGGTAAAGGTGCCTGCTAACTGAAAAAATGTATTTATCATTATCATATTCATCAAGTTTCGGACGTTGGTATGAACTCGTGATATCTTCCAAAACCATCTGCTGATATCAAATTTAGCATAAAGCGTTTCAAAAATATTAGGATCAGCCAGGCCCTTAATATCAAACCAATAGTTAAAATAGTGTGTGCGT
>NZ_AJLG01000100.1 GCF_000258495.1 Pedobacter agri PB92 | reverse complement strand
ACGTACACACTAATGAACAAGATAGAACATATTGGAATTGCCGTAAACAGCCTCAATAAGTCTGTTCCGCTTTACGAAATTTTGCTAAATACCTCCTGCTACAAAACAGAAATTGTAGCGTCAGAACAGGTAAGTACCGCATTTTTGAAAACCGGTGAAAATAAAATAGAATTGTTAGAAGCTACATCTGAAGATAGCGCAATAGCGAAGTTTTTGGAAAAAAAGGGCGAAGGGATTCACCACATTGCATTTGCTGTAGA
Organism: Pedobacter agri PB92; assembly: GCF_000258495.1. Lineage (GTDB taxonomy): Bacteria > Bacteroidota > Bacteroidia > Sphingobacteriales > Sphingobacteriaceae > Pedobacter > Pedobacter agri. Next base: position 18,121 of record NZ_AJLG01000100.1, on the reverse strand, counting down.
TAATATTTTGGAAGAAATGGAACGACTCAAAGCCAATGGTTTCACGCTGTTAAATGAAGTGCCGAAAAAAGGAGCCGATAATAAAATGGTTTGTTTTGTTCATCCAAAAAACACCCATGGCGTATTAATAGAACTTTGCCAGGAGATTAAATGGTTATAGGCGATCACTTTATTGACTTAATTTTTTGTTGAAAACGACCGGTTCAGCTTTTCATTGCCTCTGCAGTCCTGCTATCCACTTTACTTCGTTACACTCCGTGCTCGTTTCTATCAGGTTTATTTAACTTAGCTTTGTGTTTCATAGCTCTAATTAAATGGTCAATAATAATCTAAAAATACCTTTCAGTGTCACTTATTAAAATCATAAGCAAAGATTTCGATATCAACGAAAACCTCACAGACAATCAATTGCGTGAAACCATGATAGATGCGTTTGCCTATTTGGTCGATAACGATTTCCCTAAATTAATTCAAATTTTATACAAAGCTGATGTAGATCAATATAAGCTGAAAGAATTATTAGAAACTGCCGAGGGCAGGAGTTCAGCCGAAATAATTGCTGATGCTTACATGAAGCGTCAAATGGCTAAAATAGAAACCTGGAAAAAATATAGCAAGTAATTTTTTTTACTTTTGGTCTTCTATCAAATTAAACGATAATAGGTTTCTAGAAATAACCAAGTTATATAAGAACAATTTTTCAATAAAATACAGTTCAGAATTTCACCTTATCAGTTGGCACAGAAAAGTATTTCAGGTATTTGGGTAAACCTAACCTTCTAAATTTGACTAAGTAAATTAAAGCAAAAGAAAATATTTTAACACGCCCTTGTAAATCAAAAATAAAATTAGGATATTTGCATCCTCTAAAATAGAGGTAGAAAAGACTAATAGAAAATGTCATAAGCGTTGTTGCCAGCAAATTGCAAAAATGTTCTTGATGCTTTCACACAAATAACTTAAAATAATATTCAAATGAAAAAAGATTTGCACCCATCAAGCTACAGACCAGTTGTTTTCAAAGATATGTCTAACGAATATGCTTTCTTAACAAAATCTTGCGTTGATACTAAAGAAACTATTAAATGGGAAGATGGCAATGAGTATCCTCTTTATAAATTAGAGATTTCTCACACTTCACACCCTTTCTATACTGGTAAAATGAAATTGGTTGATACTGCAGGACGTATCGATAAATTTAAAAACCGTTACGCTAAGAAATAATTTTAGCTGTAAAAAGCATTTTTTAAAGTCCCTTTGCCAAAAGCATCGGGACTTTTTTTATTTTTGTTGCTTATGACAATCAATCTATTTGATGATGCTTGCTGGGCGTCTCTTCGTCCGCTAACGTTTACAAGGCCTGTTGCTGATTTGCGTATTGGTATTCTTACAATTGCAGAGAAATGGGCAAAATATTTAAACGCTGATTTTGGTTTTAACACTCAAGATTATCTTTCGATAAAATACGCTCCCAAATTAAACGCAAAATTATTTGTTAATGGTGCCATATGTCCTGATCATGAATTGCTTACTGCTGTTTCAGGACTTCAAGCAGGAGAAGTTCTATCATCTGGCAGTGATGTAATTGCTTATGCATGTAATGAAAGTTTAACATATGAACAAGCTAAGCAACAACTCAGGCCAATCGATTATAAACAGAACTTTCTGAAAATCATTTATCCGGAAAATATTTTCACACATAATCCTGCCGAAATCAGAAAAGATTTTGAACTTTTAACTAAGGGGCGAATTTCAGCTAACATAAGCAGCACCAATCAGTTGCTTGGCGATGATATCTTTTTTGAAGAAGGTGCAAAAGCCGAATGTAGCGTTTTAAATAGTGGCTATGGTCCAATCTATGTAGGTAAAAATGCCGAAATTTGGGAGGGAAGCTTAATACGTGGATCTTTTGCGCTCTGCGAAAATTCATCTGTTAAAATGGGTGCAAAAATCTATTCGGGCACAACCATTGGCCCTAACAGCCGTGCGGGTGGCGAAATAAATAATTCTGTAATTTGGGGTAATTCTGCAAAAGGGCATGATGGCTACTTAGGTAATTCGGTACTGGGTGAGTGGTGTAATATTGGTGCAGATACCAATAACTCCAATTTAAAAAACAACTATGCCGAAGTGAAGCTCTACGATTACGACAACAAAGCCATGCGTAACACAAACCTACAGTTTTGTGGTTTAGTGATGGCTGATCATGCGAAATCTGGTATCAACACCATGTTTAATACAGGAAGCATTGTTGGTGTAAGTGCCAATATTTTTGGCGGAGGTTTACCACCAAACCACATTCCAGATTTCAGCTGGGGTGGTGCAGCTGGATTTGAACATTATAAACTGAATAAAATGTTCGAAACAACAGCAAAAGTATTTGCAAGAAAAAACAGACTTTTAGAAGATACCGAAAAGCAAATCTTAACTAAAGTTTTTGAATTAACAGCTCCACACAGAAACTTTTAATTTTAATTATGATTTCATCAGAAATCAGCAAACCAATAAAATAAATACAATGAGAAAACAAATCGTAGCAGGAAACTGGAAAATGAATTTAGATTATAACGAAGGCGTTTCGTTATTCAGTGAGATTGTAAATATGGTTAAAGATGAGCGTAAAGGCAATCAACTGGCTATCATTTGTTCTCCGTTTATTCACTTAAACAGTTTAGCTAAATTAGGTGGGAACGATGTTAAAATTGGTGCTCAAAATATCAGCGACAAAGAAAGTGGTGCCTTTACTGGTGAAACCTCGGCTAAAATGGTAAAATCCGTAGGTGCTGAGTATGTAATTTTAGGACACTCTGAGCGCAGACAATATTTTGCAGAAAGCGATGCTTTGTTAGCAGAAAAAACAAAAGTTGCTTTAACACACGGTTTAACACCAATTTTTTGTATTGGTGAAACACTGGATGAACGTGAAAATGGAAGTTATTTCGAAGTATTAAAAAAACAGTTGGTTGAAGGTGTTTTCAGCTTAAGCGATAGTGACTTTTCGAAAATTGTAATTGCTTACGAACCAGTTTGGGCAATTGGTACAGGTTTAACAGCTTCTCCAGAGCAGGCTCAGGATATTCATGCATTTATCCGTTCGGAAATTGAAGCAAACTATGGTTTCAATATTGCTGACGATACCACAATTCTTTACGGTGGTAGCTGTAATCCTGGTAATGCGGCAAGTTTATTTGCTCAAAAAGATATTGATGGTGGCCTAATAGGTGGTGCATCATTAAAATCTCGTGATTTTACAGATATTATTAAAGCCTTAAATAGCTAAATGCAATATATAAAAGCAGTATTTACATTCGAAAATATCGAAGATTTTCAGCAAGATTTATTAATTAGTGATCTTGCTGATTTAGGTTTTGATACTTTTGAAGACAGTGAAAACGGTTTCACTGCGTTCATCATCAAAGATAATTTCATCGAGCAAGAGTTAAAAGGTTTACTTTTTCGGTATGCTGATGATTTTGCATGTGATTATCTTTTAGAAGATGTAGCAGATGAAAACTGGAATGCTGAATGGGAGAAAAACTTCAGTCCGTTGGTTATTGATGACGTTTGTTATGTAAGGGCAACCTTTCATGAGCCACAACCATCTTACCCTTATGAAATTGTAATCGACCCGAAAATGTCGTTCGGCACCGGTCATCATCAAACTACTACTATGATGATGCAGTATATTTTAGCTGCAGATTTAAAAGATAAAGCGGTTTTGGATATGGGTTGCGGAACGGCAATCCTCGCTATTCTGGCTGCTAAATTAGGTGCTGAAAGCCTGGTTGCAATTGATTACGATGATGTTTGTTATGAAAGTACCATAGAAAATGCTGCATTAAATAATGTAACTAATCTGAAAGCGCTTTGCGGCAGTAAGGAAGTGATTCCAAATGAAGAATATGATGTCATTTTTGCAAACATTAACAGGAACATTTTACTAGATCAAATTCATCGCTATGCGGAAGTTTTGAAGCCTGAAGGTAAAATATTCTTTAGTGGTTTTTATCTCGATCCCGATTTAGGAATGATTACTGCTGAGTGTGCTAAATACGGTATCAAATACCTTGATCATAAGCAAAATGGCGACTGGGTTGCGGCTCAGTTTGAGAAAAAATAAAAGGGAATAAAGCTTAAGGAACAACGTATCATGATGAAAGTGTACATAAAATCTTTGATCCTTGTTCTTTCATCAAAAAATAAATATGCGCATACATTTTATTGCGATTGGCGGAAGTGCGATGCACAATTTAGCCATTGCCTTACATAAAAAAGGTTATCAAATCACAGGATCTGATGACGTGATTTTCGAACCTGCTAAATCCCGTTTAGATAAATATGGTTTGTTACCGGCAGAAATGGGATGGGATGAAAATCGCATTTCCAGTAACCTAGATGCCGTAATTTTAGGCATGCATGCCCGGATTGATAATTCTGAATTATTAAAGGCACAAGAATTAGGCATTACTATTTATTCTTATCCTGAATATATTTACGAGCAAAGCAAAAACAAATTACGAGTTGTTATTGGTGGTAGTCATGGTAAAACAACGATTACAAGCATGATTTTACATGTGCTAAACTATTATAATCGCGATTTTGATTATTTAGTTGGTGCCCAACTCGCTGGTTTCGAAACGATGGTTAAGGTAACAGAAAACGCTCCGGTAATGATCATTGAGGGAGATGAATATCTTTCCTCTCCAATTGATAGAAGACCTAAATTTCATCTCTACAAAGCAAATGTAGCGGTGATTAGCGGCATTGCGTGGGATCATATAAACGTTTTTCCAACCTACGCAGATTATACCTCACAGTTTGAGAAATTTATTAATACCATTGAAGAAGCTGGAACTTTGATTTACTGCGAAGCAGATGCCGACTTGAATGAAATAGTTTCCCGTTCTGAAGCAAACATTAACAAAATAGGTTACGGAATTCCTGCACATGAAATTGAGAACGGAATTACTTATTTGTTACCTGAAAAAACAGCTTTAAAGATCTTTGGCGATCATAATCTGATGAATCTAAATGCAGCAAAATTAGTTTGCGAGCAATTAAATATCAGTACAGCAGATTTTGATACTGCAATTGCATCGTTTACAGGTGCAGCAAAACGTCTTGAAGTAATTTCAGCTAATGATTCAACCAATGTTTATAAAGATTTTGCTCACTCTCCATCAAAATTAAAGGCTACAATTGATGCGGTTAAAGCGCAATTTGCAGATCGGAAGTTAGTTGCCTGCATCGAATTACATACGTTCAGCAGTTTAAATAAAGATTTCTTAAAGGAATATGCCGGAGCAATGGATAAAGCTGATCATGCGATTGTATTTATCGATTTAAAAAGTTTTGAGCAAAAAAGAATGAAACCTTTTTCAGAAGAAGATGTGCAGGAAGCGTTCTCAAACCCTAAATTGAAATTCTTTAACGATGCCGTACAGCTTAAAGCATACTTGCTAAGTTTAAACTATCAGCATACAAACTTATTGATGATGAGCTCTGGTAATTATGCAGGTTTCGATTTGCCTGAGTTAGCGGTGTCTTTAAAGAACTAATGAAAAGCATTGGAGATCATATAAAGAAGTGCAGAGTAGCATCAGGCTTAAGTCAGGCTGATGTAGCAAAACTTCTTGAAATTTCCACTCCTGCATTTTGTAAAATAGAAAAAGGCCAAACCGATTTAAACATCTCCAGATTACTTCAGATATCTAAAATATTTAAAATTTCAGTGGCAGAGTTAATTACCGGGATTGCAGGTGGATCTGAATTTTCAGAGGATGTATCAAGCCTAAAACAACAGCTTCTGGAGAAAGATGAAGAGCTCAATAAACTTCGCAAGAAGGTTATTGAGCTTTATGATAAATTGGGGATGTAGCTTTTCGTCATTGCGAGGTACAAAGCAATCTTAACACAATAGCTAAAATCTTGAAACTTCAGCATTAAGATTGCTTCGTACCTCGCAATGACGACTATTCCATTAAAAAACCTTCCTCATCGTTAAGTGCTTTTTACCAAAGGTTGCACCGGTGGCTTTGTGGATCGCAAGCATCTGCTCGTTGAAGTCACCTACCCAGCTTAATTCGAGTTCTTTATATTGGTTTTTAGGTAATACATATTCTCCCAATCTGATGAATAACACTGATTCCAGTCCGTGCTTTTGGAATTTAGGTTTTGTACCCATTACGATGGCCCTCATGCGGGTTACACCAACCCAACGGCGATAAGCAAATCTCAATTTTTCGATTAAGCCAAGTTTACCATCAAAACCTTTAATCATTTGGTTCGCATCTGGTATCAATACCACAAATGAAGCGGGTTCTCCGTTAAAGTAAGCAAACTGAATCAAATGTTCATCCATAATGGGTTCCATACTTTTAAAACTTTCTTGCAAAGTTTCTTTTTTTATCGGAACAAAATTTTCAAAATTCTGCCAGCCATCGTTATAAATTTCCATTAAATCATTAATGTACTTTTCTGAGTTGGCTTTACTGAAATATTCGAAAGTATAACCTGGTTTATTTCTAACCCAGTTGGCAATTTTGGTAAAACGCTCCGGAAATGGGATGGTTAAATTGATGTGGTTAGTTAATTGCTCATATTCGGTTACGAAACCATATGCATCGAAAAACTTCTGGTAATAAGGAAAATTATAATTCATCCCGAAAGAAGGAGGGGTGAAGCCTTCTACAAGTAGTCCCCAAAAGGAATCATTTTCACCAAAATTTATTGGTCCATCCATGGCTTTCATGCCATTTTCAGTTAACCATTTTTTAGCCGTATCAAATAGTAAAAATGCAGCTTTTTCATCATCAATACACTCGAAAAAACCTATCCCGCCTGTGGGCTGCTCATAATTAAACGCCTTTTTCTCATTGGTAAAGGCAGCAACACGACCAATCAGATTCCCCGCATGATCTTTTAAAATCCATCGCGTACACTTGCCGTGATTAAAAAAATTGTTCTTCTCAGGATTGAAAACGTTTTCTACTTCACTATCCAGCGGACAGATCCAGTTTTTGTCGTTTTTATAGAGAATTTTTGGAACTGATAGGAAATCCTTTTTAAGTGATGAAGTGCTTACTGGTATAACTTGCATGGGCAGATTTTAAAATTAAAAAGCATCCTACCAAGCGGAGGGATGCTTCTTCAAATATATAGTTTTTTAATGATTAGTAATCGTCGTCGTCGTCATCGAAGTTGTCGAAATTGTCAAGATCATCTAATGGCATGTCAAAATCATCTTCGTCTTCATCTTGAGATTTCTTTTTCGTAGTTTGAATATCGTCATCTTCAAGATCATCATCTTCGTCTACCTGTTTCTTAGTAGTCGGCTTAGTAGGGAGTTTCTTTGGCGCTTTCATAACACAAAAATAAAAATTGCTTTTATAGTTTAAAAATACAAAAAAACTTTTTTTAATAACAAGCTGAAATCAAATAAATTAATTTGCACTATTCAATGTTTTCTCCAACCGTATTCTCTTCTCTGGAAATATCTTTTAGCTGAGGAAGTTGATTTAAATGGTTTAAACCAAAATAATCCATAAAAAGACTGCTGGTGCTATATAATATGGGACGCCCGGGTGTTTCTGCTTTTCCGTCGATACTGATTAGTTCTTTTTCTAATAATCGCTGTACAGAGTAATCAGAATTTACACCCCTTATTTGCTCAATTTCGAGCTTGGTTATGGGTTGGCGATAAGCGATAATAGCCAATGTTTCCATTGCAGCCTGGCTTAACTTTTTCTTCGATCGATGTAACTGGAGTTGGTTAACTGTGGCGTGATACTCTTTTTTGGTTAAAAACTGGTAACCACTATTTAAATTCACGAGTTCAATAGCAAAATCACCGTGACTATACTTTTCTTTGATTAAATCCAGGCTGGCGAAAACATGCGTTTCATGATATTCATGATCAGAAGTAGCATTGAGTGCTAATATGATTTCCTGAACAGTTATGCTTTGAACGGATGAGAAAATAAGGGCTTCCACGTGCCTGGTAACATCAAATTTGGGCATACACAAAAATATAATTTTTGGACATAAAAAAAGCGGTCTCGCTTTTTAAAAAACAAGACCGCTTTCAACACACAAATGAAACCTGAATTAAGATATAGTTTTAGGTTAGGTTATTAAATATCTATATCAATTCTATAAGAACGTTTTGATAAACACTATCGTTTATTTCTAATACAAGTTTAAGGCTAAAGCGGATGTTGAGTTGCTTCTATTTAGTGAGTGGTATTAATAATTGAGTAAACGGTAAAAATGCTATTTTAACGGTATAGCTATTGATACAATTGTACCATTGGTAGTCATTTGTTTAACGGTGAGGTGTATAGGTTTTGCTGCAATCTGGCCGAGCAGGTTCAATCTTTCTCTGGTAAGCTGCATTCCCTTACTAACATGTGTTCCGCTTTTATTTTTCAAGGAGTTCTCAATGCCAATGCCATCATCAATAATTTCGATATTTAAATAATCGTTATCCTTAATTTTGATGTTAATTTGAATTTCACCACCCGTTTCTTTTGGCATAATACCATGCCATATTGCATTTTCAACATAGGGTTGCAATAACATCGATGGAATCAGTGTTTCTTCTCTGTCTATTTCTTCATCTACCGTAAAAGCATATTTGAGTTTTTCTCCAAAACGATTTTTTTCCAGTTTGAGATAGAGATTTAAATATTCGAGTTCTTCTTCAAGCGTGATATAGCTTTTGGTACAAATCTCCAGGTTCTTCCTGATTAGACGGGCAAAGCCAGTTAATACTCGGTTTGCTGACGCCGTATTTTGGGTGTTGATGTAATGCTGGATCGAATTCATCACATTGAAAACGAAATGTGGATTCATCATGGCTTGCAAAGCCTGCTGCTCCAACATCAAAACCTTGTTTTTAAGCAAAAGCTGTTCTTGCTCTTTGTCTTTCTGTTTTCTGGTGATGTAAACGGCCACCTTGTAAAAAATATAAGCCACCAGTAATATTAAAATGGATAAAAACCAAAGGCTTTGCCAAAAGTGTTTGGTAATAGAAAAAGCAATTTTTGCAGATGGTCCCCAATTTCCGTTCTGGCTTTTTGCAGAAACTTCAAAAATATAATCGCCAGATTGCAAGGAAGAAAAATCGAGGCGCCTTGTTCGGGTTTCTACCCAGGCAGAATTTTCACTCAAACGATAGCGATAGGTAATGTCGTTTGTGGTAAAATCTACAGCACTGAAGGTAAATAAAATGGTGTTATTTCCGGTTTCAAAAGTGAAGTTTTTCTGGTTTACCGGCAACCGTTCATTATCTTTAATAATGGAGGTTACATATACCTTGGGCAAATTTCTACTGATATTTTTATTATTGTATTTAAAGAGAATTAAGCCTTTGTTTGTGGCGAAATAGGCTGTACTATCGTCAATAAACAGGCTGTTTATATCATCGCTAAGCAAATCTTTGCCATAGTCAAAATTGGCTACACTTGGCTTTGCAGGGTAATTGGCAATTTTGTTAACCCCTTTGTTTGTGAGTACCCAAATCTCATTATTCTTTACAAATATTTTTGTGCAGATGTTATTTGTTAAGCCATCTTTTTGCGTAATTTGCTTCGCGATCTGATTATTTTTATAAAACAAAAGGCCATAACCATCCGTCGCCAAGATTAATGTTCCATCAGCCAGTTGCTGAATATCATTAATTCTTTTGGTGAGCAGAGGATGTTTTTCAAAATGCTTAATCAGTTTTCCGTTTGCAAACTGCGACAAGCCATTGATGTTGGAGAACCATAGAGTTCCGTTTCGATCATAAAAAACATGATAGGAGCGATCTTTAATAAAATCTTTCTTTTCCCTGTATTTTAATGAGTTAAACTCTAAAGTATTTAACCGATCTGATAAAAAAACAACACCAGAAGATAGCGCCAATGCCAACCTGTTGCTCTTTTCATCAAGGCTAAAGTGTTTTATCACAAACATAGAGTTGTTCGTTTCTTTCAAATAGTTTACTTCGTTAATGCTGTTGTAAATATTCTTGAAAACGCCCATCCCATAATCTGAAGAGAAATAAATCGATTGATTTCTTGAATCGAAATTAATTTGTTTGATGGTTTTGTATTTTTTGAAATCATCTAAACCAATTTCATTTACCTGGTAATTGTTAATGGTTAACACATCAATTACCGCATCATCAGTTCCCAGCCACAAGCGGTTTTTGCCATCTTTGGTAATGCTTTTAATTACATTACTACTCAAACCCGATTCCGCATCGATAATGGAAAGCCGGTTATTTATGTTTGGTAACATGTAAATCCCGGCATTGGTAGCAAACCACATGTTCTGGTTATTATCTTTTATCACCTGATTAACCGGAATGTCCTGCAAATACTGAACGGTTTTTCCATTTTTATCTAAAGCAAAAGAGCCATTTGCATTGGCAATCCATACCTCTTTTGCAAGATTATCATAGTAAAAGTAACCCGACATATTTTTAATCAGGTTTTGTGGAATAGGAATGATGTTGTTGATTTTTCCCCCTGTTAATTCTTGCAATCCACTTTTATCCAGATACAATAAAGATTTATTAGCGGTATTGGTTGCAGTCATGTAAGAGAGCGGTTGGACATCAGATTTTATGATGGAAAAAGTTTTCCCGTTAAATTTCTGAACACTTAAATCACTATAAGAGAAAATGTTTCCCTGTTCATCTTCGTGGATGAAAGCATTGATAAATTTATCTTCCGGATTGGGCGAAACATATTTTTTTATCCTTTTTCCATCCCAGCAAACAATTAAATTAGAATTTGTTCCCAGCCAGATTCTACCTTGCTTGTCCATCAAAAATGAAACGATAACAGTATTAAAACTAAGTTTTTTCAGAAGCTCGCTATTATCACGATTGTAAAATTTTCCATCTTGCAAGTAACTTAGCTGGCCATTTAATGCAAAAAACCAAATGCGCCCGAACTGATCTTCTTTCATTTGAAGAATTTGCGTGTCAGGCAAACCATCTTCAATTGTAAAATTCTGAAAATTTGTGCCATCAAAACGACTGATTCCATTATCAGTTGCTATCCAGATAAAGCCTTTTTGATCTTGAAGGATAAAGTAACAGTTATTGCTGGCAAGTCCATTTTTAGAGGTGTAATGTGGCAAATAGGTCATTTGCGCCTGAAGGCTCTGTATATCGGTACAGAAAACAATTGCAAACAAAAAGGCAATGAAAAGGCTTTTCCTATGAAATAGGAGCGAAGCACTAGAGGCTACTTTGGCATATCTTTTTATCGCATTAGTGATCACTGCCAGCTTTTGTGAATGATTTTATTTTGTCAAAGAAATCGCTTGCCCTTCTTCTGGAAATATTGATGCTTTCGCCATTCTTTAAAAAAACCTGCAAACCGTTTTTAGAATTATATTCCTTCAAATGATTTAAATTGATGATGTTCGATTTATGTACCCGAACAAATTGTTCTGTAGGCAATAGTTCTTCAAACTCACGTAAAACTTTCGAAACTGTTATTTTTTCCTGGTTATTTAGATGAACAATTGAATAATTACTATCAGCCTCAATGTAAATAATATCATCAACATCAATCATTTTAAAACCTTGTCCGTAGGGTAAAGTCAGTTTTCTAATTTCTGACTTTGATGCCAGGTTGGAGGCCAGATTACTGATTCGCTCATCATTTCCATTTTGATTTTTAAAAAGCCTGATGTGTTGCGAAACCTTTTCTACAGCAATTTTAAGTTCATCGATATCTATCGGCTTTAATAAATAATCCAGTGCATTTGCTTTGATTGCTTTGAGGGCATATTGATCATAAGCGGTGGTAAAAATTACGGCGGCATTATGCTTCTGCGCATCAGGTATTAAATCAAAGCCATTTCCTCCAGGCATCGCAATATCAAGGAAAATTAAATCGATGGCATGGTGGGCCAAAATATCTTTCGCTTCAGCCACAGATCTTGCGATGCCCGTAATTTCTACTTCCGGACAATTCTGTTGGAGCAGAAAAAACAATGATGATCTTGCAAACTCCTCATCATCAACAATAATGGCTTTTAATACAGTCATAATTACAGGTTGGTGAATGTATCAAAATCGATTAATAAAAAAAAATGTAAAAACAAAAAAACCGGGTTCATAATTGTCACGTATGTATCATCAAATCGCATACAAAAACCCTAAACATAGTTACTATGAAAAACAATGAACTAGAAACAAAAACTGAACTTCAAGAGGAAAGTTTATTAAAAAGCACAGTAGGCAGGAGATCCTTCCTTCAGTATGCTGGTGCAAGTGCAGCCGCTTTAGCTTTGGTAGCTGCAGGCTGTAGAAAAGATCGTAATTTCACTGATCCAATGGCTGGCGTTACGCTTGATTTTAAAGACGATTTCGGTGTATTGAATTATGCCTATGCGTTAGAGCAACTAGAGGCAGCATTTTACATTCAGGTTGCCAACTCGAATCCATCAGGATTTACTACAGCACAAAAAGCTTATTTTCAGGATGTACAATTCCACGAAATTGCACACAGAGAATTTTTCAAAAAAGCGTTGGGTACAGCTGCAATCGGTAGTTTAGAGGTTAACTTCTCTGCAGTAGATTTTACCAGCGGCGCAAGTGTATTGGCTACAGCAAAAACATTCGAAGATTTAGGTGTTGCGGCTTACAATGGTGCAGGTGTAAGATTAAAAGAAACAGCGTATTTAGTATTGGCTGGTCAGATTGTTTCTGTTGAAGCACGTCACGCGGCTTACGTTAGAGATCAGATTTCTAACGGAACATTTGCTGATTTAGGTACACTAAGTGCATTTGGTGCGGTAGATGCAAACGGATTAGATGGTGCTTTAACACCAGATAAAGTGTTGCCATTGGCTGCCCCATTCATCAAAACAAAAATTAACGTTGTAAACCTATAATCTTAAACTCAGAAATCATGAATATCATAAATATATTAGACGAAATTGAAAAAGTTGATGGAGAGATCTATGAAAGATTAAATCCACGTAGAGCAGCAATGAAGAGTTTCTTCAACGTTGGAAAGAAAATTTCTTTGGCAGCTTTACCATTGGCTTTAGGTTCTATGTTCCAAAAAGCTTACGGACAGTCAAATCCTGCAAACGTAACTGAAGTATTAAACTTCGCGTTGGCTTTAGAGCATTTAGAATATAACTTTTACAACAGAGCATTGTTAAGTACAGGCTTAATTCCGGCAGGTGCTGCAACAACTGCAATTACAACGATCCGTACGCATGAGATGGCTCACGTAAACTTGTTAAGAAGCGCAATTACAGGTGCTGGTGGTACGCCAATTGTATTAGCAGAGGCTAACTTTGATTTTACAGCAGGTGGAACTTTTGGAGATGTTTTCACTAATTATGGAACATTCTTAAAGGTAGCTACAGCTTTCGAAGATACAGGAGTTAGAGCTTACAAAGGTCAGGCGCCAATATTAAAAGGTATGCCAGTATTAACTACTGCATTGCAAATTCACTCAGTTGAGGCTCGTCATGCTTCTCACTTACGCCAGATGACGGCAGCATTTTTAAATGTTCCGTTGAAACCATGGGTAGGTTTAGGTGCTAACGGTGTATCAAACGATACTGGTGTTCCTCAGGTTGATCCCGTTTATGCTCGTGAAAACAATACGATTCAGGCAAACATCGAAATCACTGGAATTAATGGTACTGCAGTAACCAGAGCAGCAGCAGCAGAATCATTTGATGAGTTTTTAACTGGCGCTGAAGTGAAAACAATTGCTAATTTGTTCATCAGAACAGGTTCGAAATTAACATAAGCTAAAAAGAATTTACATTATTGATTAGGTAATGTTTAGTTTAAGGTAGGGAGGCAGAACCGGGTTCTGTTTCCCTTTATTTTTGACCAGGATTTAAGGATTTAAGCTCAGGTGTTTACTTGATTAGAAAATCAAGGTACTGTGTTTCAATTTTTGTTAGTCCTGCTTACATTGCAATCTTTTTGACTGTTCTTCGCGGTGCTCAGGAAACCGCAAAAAGGATTTCCATTCCAATCAGGTTTAGTTTGCAAGGCAAATAAAAATATCATCGGCTACAGGGCTTAGCAGATGCTTCACTATTTTTTCTTATTCACTTTATATAAATAATAAAGTCGACTTTCTGTTAGAAACACCAATGTATCATTGTCACCTTTAGGCTCATTAAGTTCCACACTATACACTGCCGTATGATCTTTTCTGTTATCCTGCTTAAAAAAAGTTTTTAGTTGATGTAATCTCAGTTGGTAATAATCGAGGTAGGTCTGCTCAAATTTTGGATCTAAAAGCGGGCCATTGCCACCGCCACTTCCGGCAGTTCCACGTGTGAAAATACCAAAACCAGGATCAAAAGTATTGGCAACAATAATGCTACTATCGGGGGTGGATATATGATTGGCATTAGTGGGTTTACTTTGATCATCCCTAAACACATCATTGAAAAAGTTTTTACACAACATTTCAATACTTTCTTTATCAGAATAATCGAATTTATAAATTACCCCACTTCGATCTGTTTTTACGTATGATGAATTTCTATAGCCATCTCGTTGATCATCATCAAATGGATATAATTCATGAAGTCCATTTAAAATATTTGCAAGTTTTATATACTTTTCCTTAAAAAGGGCCTTGGCTTCACCAGATTTTAAATCGATTTGTGTATGTTTATCACCCTTACTATCCGTTTTTACCCTTCGCTCTGTTTTTAAATAAGTATCAAAGCTTTGATCTATTTTTACATTCCTGTATCGGGTAGGGATGCGTTTAAATGTTTTCGTATCATAAGCTGCAAATATCGATGAATCGTGACTGGTAGAATTCTCTGCAATTAAACGGTTATGGTATTCATCAATGTAAATCGTTGTATAATAACCAAGATCGATAACCAGTTTGCCTTTTCTGCTTAATACGCCATATGTGTTGTTCGCTGAATCTGGATTTTTATAGTAAATCAATAGCAAATCACTTTTAGGAATGGTGGTAAGATTTAAAATTTCCTTTTTGTCTAACTGTATTACTAAATCTTTGTTGGAATGATTTGGATATTCCGGCCACTCTTCATGCTTATCTTTTTGAGGGATTTTATAACCCCAGCAAAAACACATAAATATGATGAATGCGCATAACGCAGTACAAATTACAATTTTTATTGCATATTTTTTCATGCCCAATAAAGATCATATCCCGAAGGAAATAAATTAATTAACGGGATGAATTTAAAGGGATAATTCTTAATTAATAAGTAATTACCTGTTCTTCTAAATGTTCAGGTAAATCTCTGTAATTATATTTCTGACCACGCAATTGAGGTTCAAAGCCGGCGGCCCTGATTGATTGTTGAATACCATTGGCCGTGAAACGGTGTGGTGCACCTGCTGCTGAAACCACATTTTCTTCAATCATAATTGATCCGAAATCATTAGCGCCTGCATGTAAACATAGCTGGGCGGTTGTTTTACCAACTGTTAACCAACTTGCCTGAATATTTTTAACGTTTGGCAACATGATTCTGCTTAAGGCAATCATTCGGATATACTCATCAGCCGTTACATTGTTACTAATTCCGCGTAAACGTTTCAATAATGTTCCATCATCCTGGAAAGGCCATGGAATAAATGCCAGGAAGCCATTTGCGTCAGCAGGTTTTTCACTCTGTACCTGGCGAATCCAAACCAGGTGTTCAAAACGCTCTTCAATGGTTTCTACGTGACCAAACATCATTGTCGCCGACGTAGTAATATCCAATTGATGACAAGCTCTCATTACATCAAGCCACTCTTGGCCGCCACATTTTCCTTTAGAAATTAAACGACGAACGCGGTCATTCAATATTTCAGCTCCAGCTCCCGGAAGTGAATCCATGCCGGCATCTTTTAACGTTTGTAAAACTTCAGTGTGCGAAATACCTTCCAGTTTTGCTACGTGTGCAATTTCCGGCGGACCTAAAGCGTGAAGTTTTAAATCAGGATATAATTCTTTTAGTTTTTTAAAGAGATCGGCGTAAAAAGCCAATCCTAAATCGGGGTGGTGTCCACCTTGTAACAGCAATTGATCACCGCCTAAACGAAAGGTTTCTTCAATCTTAACTTTATAGGTTTCAATATCCGTAATGTAACTTTCATCGTGACCAGGCCTGCGGAAGAAATTGCAGAATTTACAGTTTGCAATACAAACGTTTGTAGTATTTACATTGCGGTCTATTTGCCATGTTACTTTACCGCTCGGCACCTGGATTTTTCTTAACTCATTGGCTACAAACATCAATGATGCCGTGTCCGCATGGTGGTATAAATGTACACCTTCTTCAAGGCTCAAAAAATCAAAATGTAGTGCCCGCTGTAGTAAATCGGCTGTATTCATAGCACAAAGATAGTTAAAAGTCCTAAGTCTAAAGTCTAAAGTCGTCAGTGTTTAGTCAAACAATTGGCGATCAAATTAAAGTATTTTCAATCCCATCTTTTTTGTGTCTTCCATCTTACATTTTCCATCCAACATTTTACCCTAAAAGTATATCTTTACGGTTCTAAAAAATTATATGGTAGATTTTAATCGTTTTACACTTGCCAATGGATTAAAGGTTTTGGTTCACGAAGATCCAACAACGCCAATGGCAGTTTTAAATATTTTATATGATGTGGGTGCTCGTGACGAAAACCCAGAAAAAACCGGTTTTGCGCATTTATTTGAGCATTTGATGTTTGGAGGTTCTATCAATATTCCAAGTTACGATGAGCCATTGCAAAGGGTAGGAGGAGAAAACAATGCCTTTACGAGCAATGATATTACTAATTACTACATTACATTACCTGCCGAAAATATAGAAACCGCTTTTTGGCTAGAAAGTGACCGGATGTTGAGCCTGGCTTTCTCTGAAAAAAGTTTAGAAACGCAGCGTAATGTAGTGAGTGAAGAATTTAAGCAAAGGTATTTGAACCAACCTTACGGCGATGTTTGGTTAAAACTGCGTCCTTTAGCTTACAAAAAGCATTCATATCGTTGGGCAACTATTGGCAAAGAACTTTCGCATATTGAGCATGCCACTATGGAAGATGTGAAAGCGTTTTTTAAAAAGCATTACACACCACAAAATGCAATCCTGGTAGTTGGCGGAAACGTGAAAACTGATAATGTTAAAAAACTTGCTGAAAAGTGGTTTGAACCCATTCCTGCTGGCGAAAAATATGAGCGTAATTTAATTCAGGAAGCGCCTCAAACTGAAGAAAGATATGAAACGGTTAAAGCCAATGTTCCTTTGAATGCAATTTACATCGCATTTAAAATGCCTGGTCGTTTAGATCCCGATTACTATGCTTTTGATTTATTGTCTGACATCATGTCGAGAGGTCAATCTTCTAGACTATACAACAGCTTGCTCAAAGAGCAGAAATTATTTAGTGATATTAACGCATATATCTCAAGTAGTTTAGATCCTGGATTATTTATCGTAGAAGGTAAACTGGTTGAAGGTGTGACCATAGAACAGGCGGAGCAGGCAATTTGGGCAGAACTAGATAAATTAAAGGCAGAATTGGTATCAGATACCGAACTCACCAAAGTAAAAAATAAAGTTGAATCGGTGTTGGTGTTTTCAGAAATGAGTTTGTTAGATAAAGCAATGAATCTGGCTTACTACGAACTGCTTGGCGACGCAGCGTTATTAAATCAGGAAGCCGCCGAATTTCTGAAAGTTAACGCCGAAGATATCAAACGCATTTCGAACGATACCTTCAAAAAGGAGTCATCATCTACATTGTATTATTTAACTGAAGAAAATGCTTAACAGACAACAAGCGCCTGATTTTAAGCAGGTATCAACTATAAATTTCATCCAGCCACAGCATAAACAACTAGACAACGGTGTTCCTGTTTATATTGTATATTCAGGAGAGCAGGATTTGGTGCGAATTGAATTTTTGTTTAATAATGTAAACTGGAATCTGGAAAAACCTTTGCAGGCTATTGCAGTGAGCGCAATGCTGAATAACGGAACCAGCAAACGCTCATCAAAAGAAATAGCAGAACAGATTGATTTTTATGGTGCATTTTTTCAAACTGAGTATGCGCAAGATCAATCAACGGTAACGCTTTATAGCCTGAATAAACATCTGGCATAGTGTGTACGT
>NZ_AJLG01000099.1 GCF_000258495.1 Pedobacter agri PB92 | reverse complement strand
GAATCTGGTAAAATTGAAATTATCACGCAATACGATATTATAAACGCGATATCAGGGTAGGAAGAATGTAAGATGTGAGATGGATGAGGTAAATGGGAAATAGAGAATAGAAAATAGGAGAGTCTCGTCGTCATCTAATCTAATCCTTCCTAAAACGGTCGTCATTGCAAGGTACGAAGCAACCCTAATGCTTTTGGTTTTCAAATAGCGACCGCTAATAAGAGATTGCTTTCCCGAAAAGTCGGGACAGTGATGAGAAGCCATAAAAAAAACGCCCGAGTAAGAAATTACTCGGGCGTTTTTTTGCATTATGCTATTTTCGCTTTGGTCTTCAAACCTTAAGCCTTATACCTTCCGCCTTCAACCTTTAATGGCTCGGCGCATCAGCGTTCACACGCTTAATTTGCGCACCTAAGGCACGTAAACGCGTATCGATATCCTGGTAGCCACGTTCAATCTGTTCGATGTTGTAAATGGTTGATTTACCCTCAGCAGATAAAGCTGCAATTAACAAAGAAACTCCAGCCCTGATGTCAGGAGAAGTCATGCTGATTCCACGAAGTTTGTATTTTTTGTCGATACCATTAACCGTAGCACGGTGCGGGTCGCAAAGAATAATTTGAGCGCCCATATCAATCAACTTATCCACGAAGAATAAACGACTCTCGAACATTTTCTGATGAATTAAAACGTTTCCTTTTGCCTGAGTAGCCACAACCAAAACGATGCTTAATAAATCAGGCGTAAAACCTGGCCATGGAGAATCTGCAATCGTTAAAATCGAACCATCAATAAATGTGTCAATCTCATAATGTTTTTGAGATGGAACATAAATGTCATCGCCTCTGCGCTCCAACTTAATCCCCAATTTCTTGAAAACTTCTGGAATTACACCAAGTTCATCGTAACAAACATTTTTAATGGTGATTTCTGATTCCGTCATAGCTGCCATACCAATGAACGAACCAATTTCAATCATATCAGGCAACATTCTGTGTTCAGTTCCGCCTAAAACTTTAGCGCCTTCAATGGTTAATAAATTCGAACCAATACCGGAAATTTTTGCGCCCATGCGGTTTAGCATTTTGCAAAGTTGCTGTAAATAAGGTTCGCAAGCAGCATTGTAAATGGTTGTTGTTCCTTTTGCCAAAACAGCAGCCATTACGATGTTCGCCGTTCCCGTTACCGATGCCTCATCTAGTAAAATATAAGCACCTTGTAAGTTTGTTGCATCAACATTAAAGAATGCTTTTTTGCTATCGTAAACAAATTTTGCACCTAGCTTTTCGAATCCGATAAAGTGTGTATCTAACCTTCTGCGACCAATTTTATCGCCCCCGGGTTTTGGAATTGCCGCTTTACCAAAACGAGCCAACAACGGACCAACAATCATGATTGAACCGCGTAAGCCGCCACCTTTGGCTTTAAAAGTTTCTGATTCAAAGAAATTTAAATCTATATTTTTAGCCTCAAACGTGTAAGTATCTTTATTAATGCGTTCCACAGCAACGCCCAAGTCACCTAGTAGTTCAATCAGCTTATTTACATCCTTAATATCCGGAATGTTGCTAATGGTAACTTTTTCTTCGGTAAGCAAAACAGCCGATAGAATCTGTAAAGCCTCGTTTTTGGCGCCCTGAGGAGTAATTTCGCCTTTTAATTTAATTCCGCCTGTTATTTCAAATGCGTTCATATATCTTTTTAAGTTAAGTGTCAGTCTGAGTTTATCGAAGACAGTGTTTCGACAGGCTCAACATGACAATTAAAAGTTATTAATATTTAGGTTTATTATTATTGTTGCGTCCGCGGTTATTATTATTGTTATTCTGACGGCCCTTACCGTTATTGTTGTTATTATTTGTTCTACCCCGGTTATTGTTATTATTGTTTTGACGAGGATTTTGAGCTCTGAATTCCACTTTGGCCAGATTTACGCCTTCATCAAGAGATAACAATCCGCCAGAAAGGTATTTCAAATCTTTAATGATGGTATCATCACTTACATTATCCTTATTCCAGGTTACATAAGCCATTTTCATAAAGTTTGCGATGCCCTGAACCATTGCTTTTTTATGTTCAGGATTATCCTCACGCATGGCTTTCTCAATCAAATTCTCAACCGTTTTACCATAATGTTTGTAGGTAATTCGCTGTTGAGGATAGGGAAGTGGCTCTGGTTTTTTAAAGGCATTCTCTGGCAAAGGCTTCGGATATGGACTTTCCACATCAATCTGATAGCCAGAAATGATATGCAAATGGTCCCAAAGTTTATGTTTAAAATCGGCAACATCGCGTAAATGCGGTTGCAAAAATCCCATCAGGTCGATAACTGCCTGGGCATATTTATTGCGTTCTTCAATAGTGGGTAATTCGCAAATATACTTCACCATATTCTGAACGTTGCGGCCATATTCCGATAAAATCAAATGGCTACGCGTAGTATTATAATCAAAATTCATGTACAGATAATTTAATGGATAAATCTTCCGGCGATACGAATTATGAAATAACCAGAGGAGATGAGGTTATGAATTCACCGAAATGTCTATTGCCGGACTTTCGTTATTTATAGTTCAAAGATAATTAAATTTGCGATTTAAGGTTACGATTCTGGATTTTATTTTGGAAATGAACCTTCAGTAGTTCTTTTGATGTTTCAGTCCTGCTATCACTTCAAGTTCTCGCTCGTTCCTCACTCCGGGCTTTTCGTTCTATCAGGTTTATTTAACAAAGTATGCTGCTTTTAGATAAGTTTTGTTCATTAGGACTTTACTTTTATCATTTGAAGCAGTCTGCAAAAGTGCAATTTAAAGGTTTAAATGTAAGGGTATTTACTAACACCCATCCCACAAGGAGATTGCCACGGCTGAAGAAGCCTCGCAATGACGACTTTTCGATTTTCCGTATTCCCTTGGCAAAAACTAAATCTCATCACTATTCTTCGGATAATCAAAGAAAACCAATTCTCCTGTTCCTCTGCTTACCATTTTCCACGAATCAAAAGGAAATGACATTAACACCATTCCCGCCGTTGGAATATTGTAAATGTCTGCATCGCTTAGTTCATTAGCCAAATCGGTAAAACCTGGGTTGTGCCCAAACATAATTACCGTATCCGAACTATCATCCAAACCATTTATAACTTTCAAAAGGGCAGTGGTATTGGCCTCATAAATAGATTCTTCGTATTGTATATCATTAACCTGATATGCTTCAGCAAAGAATTTGGCGGTAGATTTTGCTCTTTTCGCCGGACTGCTTACGATTAAATCAAACTTAAAACCCCTTTGTACCAAACGTTCAGCCATTTCAGGTGCATTTTCTTTGCCACGTTTATTTAAAGGTCTGTCAAAATCTTTCAAATCTAAATTTCCCCAGTCCGATTTTCCGTGACGAACCAAAAGTAATTGCTTAGCCATTTAGTTTTTCTTTAATTTTATTTACAATCGTTTCAGGATTAATTAAATCCATACAACTCTCAACACCACACAAGCAGGGTTTGTTTCCATAAATCGAATTTGGTCGGGCGGGGTGGTCTATTTGAATGCAATCATTTTCTGATTGCCCATAACCTAAAAAGCCAGCATAAGGATGTGTTGGGCCCCATACCGAAACTACCGGAACGCCAACTAATGAGGCCATGTGCATACCTGACGAATCCATGCTCAGCATTAGGTCGAGGTTAGAAAATATTGAAAGTTCTTCCGTAAGGCTAAAATTACCAATTAAATTATGTGTAATTGGATAAGTGTTGGCCCACTTTTCAGCCGTTGCTTGTTCAGATTTTCCTCCACCGAAAATAAAAAGTTCGTAACCTTCTTGGCTCAAAGAAGAAATCACTTTCTCCATTTTTTCTAATGGATAAACCTTATAAATATGTTGGGCAAAAGGGGAGATGCCAACTTTTTTATTGTTGTTTTGAAATAAGTTTTTCGCTTTTGACGGTATTGCTTGTAGAGCTTTAGTAAGCTTATGGCTCAAGGTAACATCAAAACCCAGTTCCCGGAATACATCAGCATAACGCTCTACGGTATGTCGCAGTGGTTTAAATATTTTATTTTTAGTACGTATTAACGCATTTTTTTCTGCTCTGCCTTTATTAATTCGCTTAATTTTAAATCCAGTAAGCCGGAAAAAAGTTGAAATCGCTCTGCTTCGCAAATTATCATGCAAATCGGCAATTGCCGTAGGTTTATATTTTCGTAACTCCTGGTAAAGCTTATATAGGCCATCAATGCCTTTATGTGAAGTTTTAGGCTGAATCGCATGGAATATGAGATTTTCAATCCCATCAAAAAATGGTTTAAAAGCTTCGCGACTAACCATAATAATCTCCGCAGATGGATTTTGCTGAGAAAACTCTTTTAGAACAGAAGCCACCATTGCCACATCGCCCATGGCCGAAAAACGTAAAACGATAATTTTGTGGGTTGTTGACATGGCTTTTAGCTTTCGGCTTTCTGCTTTTTAAGCTTTATTATACAAAACCGGATTTAAGCTCGGGTCGTTGTACATTTTCATTTGCTTGTACACTTTCATGTATTTTTTGCCCGCTTCAATATCAGCCAATAGTTCATCAATACTGGTTGATAAATCGTCGCGTTGCGATAATAAAATATTGAGTTTGGCTTGGCATAGTTCACGGTGCTCTGGCGATGCACTTTCACGTTCCGCTTCCTCCTGCATGTGGTAAATTTTCAAGGCCAAAATCGAAAGCCTGTCTATTGCCCATGCCGGACTTTCCGTATTAATTTTTGCATCAGGCAAAGCCGAAATGCCCTGATAAAGATTTAAGAAATAACCATCAATAAACTCCACCATATCGGTACGAACCTGATTTTGGGCATCAATTCGTCTCTTCCAGCTTAATCCTTCAACCGGGTCTATTTGCGGGTTACGAACCACATCTTCCATGTGCCATTGAGCGGTATCAATCCAGTTTTTAATGTAAAAAAGATGTTCTAAGCTTTCCGCATCATAAGGGTTTTCAACGGGATGGTCAATGTTATCGAATTTGTGGTAATCAGCAATTACTTGGCTAAATATGCGGTTGGCAATTTCACTTATCATGGGGCAAAGATATTAAAAGATTTTTTCCATCACGGTTGATTACACAGATTAATGGATTACAGAAGTTTTCCTTTGGCTTGCAGATTTAAATTTCGGATTGTTTTACCCTAAACCCTAAACCCTAAACCCTAAACTTTTTATTATCGAAAAACGTAGCGATCTCTTCCAACGAAAATGCATTTAAACATTTATCAGCGCTTAAGCCACCTTTGCGGGCAACCAAAATACCGTATTTCATATCATGAAAGCCTTCAGTTCTATGTGCATCAGGATTTACGGAAAGCAAAACGCCTTTTTCTAATGCGTAGCGGTGCCAACGCCAATCCAAATCTAAACGTAAAGGATTTGCATTAATTTCAATTACTACGTTGTTTGCTGCACAAGCATCGATAATTTTTTTATAATCGATTTGATAACCCGCCCGGCTTAACAACAAGCGCCCCGTTGGATGCCCCAAAATGGTGGTGTAAGGATTTTCAATGGCCTTAAGTAAACGGGATGTGGCTTTTGCCTCATCCATTCGTAAATTGCTATGAACCGAAGCGACCACAAAATCGAAAGTTTTAAGTACATCATCACTGTAATCTAAAGAACCATCGCTTAAAATGTCGCTTTCAATTCCCTTAAATATTTTAAATGGAGCCAGTTTTTTATTCAGCTCGTCAATTTCCTGGTGTTGGCCAAAAACGCGTTGTTCATTTAATCCTTTGGCATAAACGGCAGTTTTAGAGTGGTCGCAAATACCTAAATACTGTAAATTCAAAACGTCTTTACAGTAAACTGCCATTTGTTCCAACGTATGAACGCCATCGCTCCAGGTAGAATGGTTGTGTAAGCTACCCTTTAAATCGTCATAAGTAATCAACGCAGGCAATTTATTTTCTTTGGCCAATTCAATTTCATCAAAATCTTCACGAAGTTCGGGTTCGATGAACGCCAATCCAGCTTTGCGGTAAATTTCCTCTTCATTAGAAAAAGGACCATCACCGGCTAATTCCAATACTTTTGCTACATGTTCGGGATTTCCTGTTAATTTAAACCACTCTAAATAAAACTCAGTTTTATCAACGACAAAGATTTTGATTCTTAATCCAGTTTCTGTTGTGGTGATAAAAGCATCTTCTCCGGCGATTAATGAAAGTGGTTCAAATGATTCCAAATTTTTCTGCACCTCTTCAACATGCTCAGCGCCGATAACAAATTCTAACTCATCGATAATTTCACAGGAACGGCGAAATTGTCCTGCAACGCCCAGTAGGGAATGATTATCTACATTAATCAGCCATTCGGAAATTTGTGCCTGCAGGTTTTTTGCAAAAGCTTCAACCTGTGCAAACAAGAATCTCCCGTTGGCAGCCAGTTTAAATTCAATGGCGTTTTTAATTTCCTCCTGTGTTTTTAAACCAAAGCCTTTGGCTTCGATTAAACGGTTTTCATTACAGGCGTAATAAAGTTCTCCAATAGTTTCAATACCAAGGGTTCGCCAGATGATTAATATCTTTTTCGGTCCGATTCCTTTGATTCCAAGCATCTCAACTACGCCTTCAGGTGTTTGCTGAAGAATAGTATTGAGTTCCTGGAGTTCACCGGTTTCTAATAGTTCAATAATTTTAGCCGCTAAACTCTTACCAATCCCATCAACTTGATCAATCTCATCAACTGGTTTATCTTTTAAAGCGAAAGGCAATTTATCAACTTTAAAATAGGCGTTAGCTACTGATTTAATTTTGAAAGGATTTTCCTCATGCAATTCCATTAATTGCGATAACAGTCGTAAAGTCCGGGCGATGGTTTTATTTTCCATAGGGTGTAAAATTAGAAAATAATGACTTAAATCATCGGGGAGAACTATTTTTTCAAACAGAAATAATTGTAGTGTTGTTTTATTGAAATGAAATCTCGAAAAATCATCTTCTTAAGTTTTATCATTGGTTTAACGGCCTGCCAATCTGCTGAACATTCCGCCCACCAACAAGATTCCACAGAGTATATTACATCTGGAAAGCAAAAAAATATTGATTCCGCCTTTTTGGTTGTTCCGGGCAAATCAATAGGGGAGATATCCCTAGGAGAAAACATGACAGAAGTTGGGAAGAAACTTGGCCGACCTGATGCGGGTGATGCTGCTATGGGGAAGGCATGGGGAATTTGGTATAGCAAAGATTCTACCGATGGGCAAAAAAATGAGCTGGCTGTATATTCTTCTTATCGGGACACTAGCATGGTGGTAAAAGAGGTAAAGCAAATTCGCATCACATCGGCTCAATTTAAAACCCGGAATGGTATTACTACCGGAGGCCCTGAAGCAGGTACGAAATCAAAATTCCCTGCGATGGAGCTGGTTTCATCTTATTTAAACCAAAATAAAGATACCGTAACCGTTTATGATTCCAGGCAAGATGGAATTGGTTTTGAGTTTTTGAAAGGAAAGAGTATTTCTATAACCGTTCATCCGGTGAATCAATCGGTTAATGGAACTTATTTGACCCTTCACCCGGAGTGGAAATTAATAGAATAGGGGGAAGATGAATTTCGTTAGACTGAGCCTGTCGAAGTACAACCTATTTGTTGAATGCATTTCGACAAGCTCAAATGTGACACCTAATTTTATTTTATTACCGCTTCAAAAGGCATCCTGGCTTGAATACCAGAACTTGAAATAACCTTTTTCATTTGTTGATACAGGAAATAATTTTCACCTAATTCTTGTTTAGTATAATAGGTTTTGATTCTATCGGTGCTTTCATCCATAAGTGATTTTAACGGGTCAACAACATCCGGATATTCCACCACTTTATAATCTTTTATTTTCGCTTTTTTAGCTGCAGCTTTAATCGCATCATTAAAACTTCCAATTCTATCGGCTAAACCAATTTGAACTGCATCTGTTCCAATCCAAACGTGGCCTCCACCAATGCTATCAATATAGGCCTTGCTTTTCTTTCTTCCATCTGCCACACGACTAACGAAACCATTATAAATTCTATTCAATTCATTTTGAATGATAAATCTTTCACCTTCAGTCATTGGTCGGTTAGTTGCCATGATATCAGCATATTTGCCAGTTTTCACCCCATCGAAAGTAATTCCAAGTTTATTGGTCATCAAATTTTGGAAGTTAGGGATAATGCCAAACACCCCAATTGACCCTGTAATGGTATTAGGCTGTACGAAAATACTATCAGCAGCACAACCGATGTAGTAACCACCTGATGCAGCAACATCGCCAAATGAAGCAATTACCGGTTTTTCTTTTTTAGTAAGAACAATCTCTCTCCAAATCACGTCTGATGCCAATGCACTACCACCCGGTGAATTTACCCGGATCACAACTGCTTTAATGTCATCATCAAGGCGGGCTTTACGGATTGCTCTTGAAATACGTTCTGAACCAATCTGGTTATCATTGCCCTCACCGCCGCTAATTTCGCCATTGGCATAAATTACAGCAACCTTATCTTTGCCAGAACCTGAATCTTTGTTATTTTTAGCATAATCATTAATCGATACCGTTCGTACATTTTCATCTTTGGTTCTTCCTGATAAGCCTTTAAGTTCTTCTAAAATCTGATCTTTATATTTTAATGCATCAACCATTTTGAAGTTTACAGCGTCTTGTGGTTGTCGAACTCTAAAATCGTCGGCAATTTTGTATAAACTGTCTTTATGGATGTCTCTGCTTTTTGCAATATCTGTTAAAAAAGTATTATATAAACCGCCTACGTAGGCCGTCACCTGCTTGCGGTTGTAATCACTCATTTTGTCTAAAATAAATGGCTCAACAGCACTTTTGTAGTTTCCAACACGAATAACCTGCATTTCCACCCCAACTTTTTCCAGTGTTCCTTTAAAGAAAGTGAGCTCTGAGCTGAAACCTTTAAATTCTAAAGCACCTTCTGGGTTTAGATAAATTTTATCTGCAGATGAAGCCAGGTAATAAGCCCCCTGCGTGTAAACTTCGCTATAGGCAATAATCTTTTTATGTGATTTTTTAAAATCGATAAGTGCATTTCTAACCTCACGCATAGTAGCAAAACCAGCATTCGGACTGCTTACGTTTAAATAAATACATTTAATGTTATCATCAGTTTTTGCCCTCTGGATAGATTTTAGAAGATCATTTAGCCCGATACCATCTTTTTCATCACCACCAACTATTGGCAAGTTTCCGAATGGGTTTTTAGGCGTACGTTCAGTTATGGGCTGATCTAAATTTAGAAATAGAACTGAGTTGTTTGATACGGTTACAGTTTTATCGCTATCAATAGATGAAATTGCCCCCACAATGATCACAAAGAAAATAATGAAAATAATGACCATTGAAAGGAAAAACCCTAACATTGAGGCAAATAGATACTTAAAAAATTCTTTCATTTAAATGTTAATTTTGTGCCGTAAAGATATAAAAATACATGATGCTTAATACGGCTTTAGAGTACAGAACTGCTTATTTGTTACTCGGTGGAAATTTAGGAGATAGAAAAGCGAACTTGCATCAGGCAATAAAATTGATAACTGAAAATATTGGCGAAATAAACGCTGTTTCCGCTATATATGAAACTGCGGCTTGGGGCAAAACCGATCAGCCTGCATTTTTAAATCAGGCCGTGGCGGTAAAAACAAATTTTTCTGCCATCGAAGTGTTAGATAAAGCATTGGATATTGAAAAGAAGTTAGGGAGAGTGAGAAAAGATAAGTGGGGAGAACGGCTGATCGATATCGATTTAATTCTTTTTGATGATGCTGTGATTGATATTGAGAATAAACTTCAGGTGCCACACCCGCAAATGCAATTCAGGAAATTTGTGATGGCTCCTTTGGTTGAAATTGCAGCTGAGGTAATTCATCCTGTTTTGGGGAAAACTATTTCTGAAATTTTTAAAAATATTACAGATGATTTAGAGGTTAACAAATTGTAAATAGCTAGATTTGAAATATGCAAACTAATTATGATAATCATCCCCTAGATTTATCATACCTAACTGAAATGGTTGGTCATAATCCTGAGTTTATGATCGAAGTTTTTGACACATTTATAGAACAAACTCCTTTCTATCTCGCTGAGTTAGAAGATGCGCTATCCAAGAAAGACTGGGATAGGGTTGGCCATTGTGCGCACAAAATTAAGCCTACCTTTAGTTATGTAGGCAGAAATGATGTGAAAGATTTTGTTCAGTCAATTGAAAATAATGCTAGAAATCAAATTTCAGTCGAGCAAATACCAGCAGATGTGGAACGATTAAAATCGCTACTGATAGAAATTTATGCCCAACTTGATGTGGCCAGAAGAAATCTTCAATCTACTTTATAAAAGTATTTGGGAACAAGCTTTTGATAAAAATTTGAACTACCTTTTCATTTAAGCGATATCACATAAAAGAAATAATTGTTTCAAACATTAAGATGGCCTAATCAACCAGGAATAGAGCTATCACTTTAGATCTTGAACATAGCGATTATTAAAACTTCTGAAATGTAAGAACGACAGAGCAATATAAAGCACCAATACAAATGGAATTGCAGCGAATTGCAAAGCAGCAATTAGAATTGCCGATAAAATCAAAAAGATAAATTTAATTTTATTTTTTGCCCAACTGAAGTCGCTGAATTTTAAAGAAAAGATTTTAATTTCACTTACCAATAGGAAACTTGTTATAGCAGTGATGGCAATGAGTAGGATAGTAGAACCAATTATTTGTGGATAATCATCTGTGATGAATGGTAAAGAACAAATAAACAAGGTGTTCATCGGGGTATTTAGTCCGATAAAATCTTCCGTTTGTCGCTCATCGTTATTAAATTTTGCTAACCGCAATGCAGAAAACACCGTGATGAAAAAGCCCAGATAAGGCAAATAATCTGACGAATAATCGCTTGCTTTTAATAGCTGAAACATGATTACTCCAGGTAAGAAACCAAAACTTACCATATCTGCCAGTGAGTCTAAATCTTTTCCGATTGCTGATTTTACGTTCAGCAAGCGGGCAACCATTCCATCAAAGAAATCGAATATACCAGAGAGAATAACGAAATACGCTGCTGTTTGTAAATCGCCTTTAAATGCAAAAACGATTCCAATACAACCAGAAAATAGGTTTGCACAGGTAATCGCATTGGGAATATGCCTTTTCATAAGGTTTAAGGTGTGTTGTTTTTAAGGTATCAGGTTTAAGTGCAAATGTATATAAAACCTTTAAAAAACATAAGGCTTAAAGCATCCAATCAAGAAGCCTTAAGCCTTACATCTTTTACCTTTCGGATTATACTAGCTATTCATCGAAATTAAAAATTCTTCGTTGCTTTTTGTGCCTTTAATTTGTGCTTGTACGAACTCCATTGCTTCCTGGCTATTCATGTCTGCCAGGTGGTTACGTAAAATCCAAACACGTTGTAAAATATCTCTATCTAATAATAGGTCATCTCTACGAGTACTCGAAGCAGTAATATCGATAGCCGGAAAGATTCGTTTGTTCGATAATTTACGGTCTAACTGTAACTCCATGTTACCGGTACCTTTAAATTCTTCGAAAATAACCTCATCCATTTTAGATCCGGTATCAGTTAAAGCCGTAGCTAAAATTGTTAATGATCCACCGTTTTCAATGTTACGAGCCGCACCGAAGAAACGTTTTGGTTTGTGTAATGCATTTGCATCAACACCACCCGATAATATTTTACCTGATGCTGGAGCAGTAGTATTGTATGCTCTTGCTAAACGTGTAATTGAATCTAAAAGAATAACTACATCATGTCCGCTTTCTACCAAACGTTTAGATTTTTCTAACACGATATTGGCAATTTTTACGTGACGCTCAGCAGGCTCATCGAAAGTAGAGGCAATAACTTCTGCTCTTACACTACGAGCCATATCAGTAACCTCTTCCGGGCGCTCATCTATCAAAAGGATAATTAAATAAACTTCAGGATGGTTTTTAGCAATCGCGTTAGCAACTTCCTTCAGCAAATTGGTTTTACCAGTTTTAGGCTGTGCAACGATTAAACCACGTTGACCTTTACCAATTGGCGTGAACAAATCCATAATACGGGTAGAATAATTACTGTTATCCGTAAATAGATTTAATTTTTCAGTAGGGAAGAGTGGTGTTAAATAATCAAAAGGAACACGGTCACGAACCTCAGCAGGGATTCTGCCGTTTATAGTTTCTACGCGAACCAAAGGGAAATATTTTTCGCCTTCTTTCGGAGGACGGATGCTGCCTTTCACAGTATCACCGGTTTTTAAACCGAAAAGTTTAATTTGCGACTGTGATACATAAATATCATCAGGAGAAGTTAAGTAATTGTAATCCGCGGAACGCAAGAAACCGTAACCATCGGGCATAATTTCTAAAACACCCTCATTTGTAATCACATTATCGAAATCTAAGTTCGAATAACTGTTTTCATTTTTATGGTGGTTACCTCCTTGAGGTTGTTTCTGCTGGCGATTATCATCGCGTTGTGGTTTATCTTGCTTCTCTCTTTGCTCTTGTTTTTGTCTCGGTGCTACCGGAATAACTTCTGCCGATTCCTCGATTAAAGCAGAAATTGGTTTGCTCCCACCATCTTCAGCCTCTACAATTCTGTCTGGTTGTTTTTCATTTTGTTGCTGATGTTGCGGTTCATCAAACAATGTAACAGCATCTCTTCTTCTTTCAACTGGCGCTGCAGGTTCATCTTTATTTAACCTTGCTTCTTTTTTTAACTGGTTTTTCAGGAGTAGCAGTAGTTGCCGCCGATGCCGCTACTTTTGGAGTTTTTTCAGCTTTAACTGCTTTAGTTTTTGCAGCTGGTGCAACAGCAACAGGTTCACTTTCGCTATAGGGATCTGCCCCGCCTTTAGCGGCACTTATCATTTCTTGCTGGTGTAAAAGAACTTCAACAAGGTCAATTTTTCTTAAGGATTCGGCACCTTCAATGCCATAGGATTTTGCAAGCTCACGTAATTCTGGTGTGAGCTTATCATTTAATTCTGTTTTGCTAAACATTCTAAATATATATGTTTCAAGAAATTTTTCATTTGTTTATAACGGATGTTTCCTGCTATAAATCTGCACAGGCCTAATTTATGTGTTAGCGTAAGCCCGGCGGTTTCATTGTGTATAAATTCTTAAGGCTATAAAACTTTAATGAGTTGGTTATTTGATATACTCAAAATGTTTCATAATTGTTTACGAGCTGAATAAAAACGATTATTCGTTTCTAAAAATGGTAACAAAAAACAAGTCTTGATAAAATTTTTCTGGGATATTCAGATAAACGGTTGAGAAATTATGTTGCAATTGTATGTATTTGAAACGTAATCCGCAAGAAAAAGTTTAAAATGTTTGTAAAAATAATTAATGTGAAGATTATTTCTTCGTTCGTAAAACTCAAAAAACCTCATATTTGCAGCAAATAAGCCCTGATATGACCAAGCAACAACTTTTCGAGCAAATACAGAAAAAGCGTTCATTTCTATGTGTTGGATTAGATTCTTCGTTAGATAAAATTCCTCAACACTTATTAAAGTACGACAACCCGATTTTGGAATTCAATAAACAAATAATTGATGCCACTAAAGATTTGTGCATTGCTTATAAGCCAAACACTGCCTTTTACGAGTGTTATGGCAAAAAGGGCTGGGAAACTTTAATTGAAACCTGGAAATATATTCCTCAGGAGATATTCTCCATCGCCGATGCCAAACGTGGCGATATTGGGAATACTTCTGCAATGTATGCCGAAACATTTTTTAATGAACAATCATCAGAAATGAGTTTCGATTCTGTTACCGTTGCACCTTATATGGGCAGTGATTCTGTAACGCCATTTCTAACTTTTGAAAATAAATGGGTTATCCTGCTGGCATTAACTTCAAATTCCGGGCATGCTGATTTTCAACTGCAAGAAATAGGAGAGGATAAACTGTTTGAAAAGGTGTTAAAAACTTCTCAAACATGGGCAACAGACGAACAGATGATGTATGTTGTTGGGGCTACGCGTGGCAGCGCTTTCGCGGAAGTACGTAAGCTTGCTCCGAATCATTTTCTATTGGTTCCTGGTGTTGGTGCCCAAGGTGGCGATTTGCATGAAGTGTGTAAATATGGATTGAATTCGCAGTGCGGCTTATTAATTAACTCATCCAGAGGAATTATTTATGCCAGCAATGGAGAGGATTTCGCAGAAAAGGCCAGGGAAGAAGCGCTAAAATTACAGCAGGAAATGGAGCAGATTTTAGTTGGAGCAAACTTGGTTTAGTTATCATATTTTAATTGCCATGGAAGCACTGATGACACGGAAAAAAGGTAGAAAAGTTTCTTAGTGTTAATAATAACGCTATAAAGCCTTGAAATACATTTAAAAATTTCGTGTAAATCTGTGCTTCCGTGGCAAAAATCTCGTTTTCTTAGCGTAAAGCTTCGCGTTCTTTGCGGTTAATCTCTATAAATATATGAATCCCAAAATAGATTTAAAACTCGTCCTTGCCTTATCTGGCGTTGCCATTATTTGGGGTACAACATACCTTGGTATTCGGGTTGCAGTAGCAAGTATTCCGGCCTGGTATGTCACGGCAATACGCCAAACCATCGCTTCTCTGATCATAATGATAATTCTAATCAAACAGAAAGAATTGAAATGGATTGGATGGTCAGGTTTAAAAAGACAAATCTTACTGTCTATTTTGATGGTAGTGGTTGCAAATGGCATGACCACAGTTGCTGAAAAAACTATTCCCAGCGGACTAACTTCTTTAATTAATGCAACATCTCCACTGCTAGTATTTATTGGCTGTGTGTTTTTAGGCATCCAAAAGCCAAGCTTAAAAGGATTTGTTGGCGTGTTCATTGGTTTTCTGGGTATAGTGTTTATCTTCCGGGATGGAATAAACGATTTATTAGAGCCAGGCTATCGGAATGGAATTTTATCGTTAGTTATTGCAGTTTCAGGCTGGACAATTGGAACAATTTACTCGAAAAAACATAGTGGGAAACCACAATATATCTTTCTCAATCTTTTTTATCAGTTTGTATTTTCGGCAATTGTCCAGTTTGGTTTGGCCTTAATTTTCTCAGGCAAGGCTGATGTAGATTCATGGAAAATAGAAAGTATTCTCGCAGCGGTTTATCTTGCCATATTTGGTTCTGTTCTGGGCTACTTTTGTTATCACTATGCCTTGAAAAAAGTTTCAGCCTCTGAAGTTTCAATTTTAACATACTTCAATACGGTTATTGCGATTTTTTTAGGGTGGCTCATCCTAAATGAACAGGTAGATGTCGATTTAATTGTTGCAACAGCTCTGATTATTGCCGGGGTTTTTATTACAAATTATAAGAAAAAGGCAGAATTGGTATAACGTGCCTTAAAACTAGTTTGATCAATTTCAGCAGCGCTCTCAAATGCCTAAATAATTGAGTGCCCGTAAAGATTTTTGCAAAACTTTTAGGAATATTCATTAACTTCAGTTATGAATTTTTCGGAAGATTTTCTGCATTATGTTTGGCAATTCTGTTCGTTTGATCATCATAAACTCAAAACTGCCGATGGAGAAGAATTGAAAATTCTTCATCAGGGTTTCCTGAATAAAAATGCAGGTCCTGATTTTAGCAACGCCAAAATTATAATTGGTGAAACACTTTGGGCTGGAAATGTCGAAATCCATATTAAATCTTCCGATTGGCTCAATCATAATCATCAAGTTGATAAAAGTTATGATAACGTAATTCTCCACGTAGTTTTCGAAAATGATATCGAAATAAAAAGAATTGATGGTTCCGTTTTACCTGTTCTAGTATTAAAAGATCGAATCGCTCGAGATTTAATAGAGAAATATGAAACCCTGTTTCTCACCCTCACGGATTTTCCTTGCATTGCCCAAATTGGAACTGTTGATCAAATCCATATTGATTCATTTTTATCCAGAACGCTTATTGAAAGGTTTGAGCAAAAAACCGAATTGGTAATTGCCACACTAAATGAATTAAATGGCAATTGGGATGAAACGTTTTACCGTTTTATGGCTCGCAATTTCGGTTTTAAAGTAAACGCATTACCGTTCGAGTTGCTTGCGAAAACTGTTCCGCAACAAATTTATGGCAAGCACAAAAATAATCCACTACAAATTGAAGCACTGGTTTTCGGCTCGGCTGGTTTTCTGAACGATCAGTTTGAAGATGATTATCCCCTCAGTTTAAAAAAAGAATTTCAATTTTTGCAGAAGAAATATGCTATCAAACCTCTGGAAGTTTCGATCTGGAAATTTATGCGAATGCGGCCACAAAATTTCCCCACCATTCGCCTCGCTCAGTTTGCGGCGTTAATTATAAAGGAGAATCATCTTTTTCAAAAATGATGGAAATAAGCAACGTGGCAGAACTTCAGTTATTATTGAATGATTTGCCGGTTCATCATTACTGGAAAACCCATTATCATTTCAAAAAGCCAGCCGATGGGGTAGGTATTCAAATTGGCAAAACCTCAGCAAATAATATATTATTAAATACGGTAGCGTTGTTTTTATTTGCTTATGGCAAGCATACCGGAACTCATCTTTATATTAGCCGGTCAGTAAAACTGTTAGAAAATTTGCCTGCTGAGCAAAATGCAATTACTGATAAATTTACTTCAGCGGGTGTGGTGATGGATAATGCCTTCGCATCACAAGGAATTCTCCAGCTAAAAAAACATTATTGCGACCAAAAGAAATGCCTTTTTTGTGGTATTGGAATAAAGATTTTAAAACAGGCCTAAAACCTATAAAATTTATCAAACTTTCTATCTTTTAATCGGTTTAGTCAATATGGAATTCCCACATGAACTTAAAGAACTTTATCGCGATAAAATTATCGAAGTAAGAGGCAATGCTGATGCATTAACTGTAATTTTAAATGAAGGGGTTGACATTGAGAAATTCAAAAATGAACTCAAGAAAAAATATTCAGGTTTGGAAGAACAACAAACTTTATTTATCAAACATGAAAACAAGCAAGATTTCGAAAAACTGATTCTAGACTAAGGCAACTTCAGTTGATCATTTAACGAAATATTTTTACTAAATTAGATTTATATAACACCTCATCATTGCGCTTTTTTTATTTGTATTGCGGTAATATTTAAACAAGCTAAAAATGTTCCAGAGAATTATCACCTATTTCGAGCAACAGAGTTTTGGTGTTTCTACCTATTTGGCCAATAAACTAAATATGAGTACAGCGAAAGTT
Organism: Pedobacter agri PB92; assembly: GCF_000258495.1. Lineage (GTDB taxonomy): Bacteria > Bacteroidota > Bacteroidia > Sphingobacteriales > Sphingobacteriaceae > Pedobacter > Pedobacter agri. The sequence goes on along the minus strand of NZ_AJLG01000099.1, from coordinate 1,138 downwards.
CGTTTGTTTTTTATTTATTCTTCTTTTTTGGCCGTTGGTTTTCCAATACTATTTTACTTTCTGGCAGCAGTAGTTTTGGATATCAGAACGTACATGAAAAAAATGAGATTGAGGATTTGGGAGTAAATCCCCATCCCTAAAGTGAGCTTCGTGCTGTCGCCCTGTAGATGTTTGTTTGAAAGAAATTAACATCATACTTCGAACATAAACATGCTTTTATTTCCCCTGTAAAGGGATATGGATTAATCTTCTCTCAAAATTTCAGCAATTTCATTAAAGCCTTTTTCTGCAGCTAAATCTGCAGGTAATTTACCGCCTTCCATCCGCAATCCAACCTCTGCGCCATGTTCTAAGAGCAGAATAATGAGTTCGATGTTTCCCAGCTGTGCTGCGGTGTGTAAAGGTGCCAAACCTGCTTTCTGACAAACGTTTGGGTAAGCGCCTGCATCCAGAAGCATTTTTGTAATATTAATATTGTTTGCGGCAACTGCAGAATGTATCGGGAAAACGTTAAATCCATTTTTAGATGCTAAATTGACATCAGCTCCTTTCAACACTAAAAATTTCGCAAGGTCTTCGTGTCCGAAATAACAGGCTAAGCCCAATGGGGTAAAGCCATCTTCTGAGAATTCATTGATACTATTTGGGTGTTGAAAAATTAACAATGTTGCAGCATCGAACTTACCAACCGCACAGGCTTCAAACAATGTTAAATTATCTGTGAATTCTACAATTACGTTAGCGATATCTTGTTTCTTATAATAACACGCCAGAAGCAAGGGTGAGATATTATGCGAAGTACTAATATTGGCCAACATCGGGTTTTCCAATAAAAGTTCTTTTACAGCCGCTAAATTTCCTGATTCAATCTGCTCTTCGAGTTGCGCTATACTCATATGTTTGATTTATTTCAATTTATCGATTTAAATTAACAAAAAATTAATAGTGATTAGAAATTTTACTGAAATATTCTGGAGTGGTTAAAAAATGTGCGGAGCCCATTCGATGAATGTTTTGATTTTGTTGTACGAAGAATTTGTAAGCTTTGAAAATCATAGCGAATAGCCCAAATCAATTTGAGCGTTAGATTATCGAAAAAAATACCCGTTTAACCTCTCCAGGTAAAAAGTGTGTACGT
>NZ_AJLG01000098.1 GCF_000258495.1 Pedobacter agri PB92 | reverse complement strand
GTTGCAGTTCAAGATAGTGCAGTAAAAACTCCAGTGAAATTGGAAGAATTACCTGAGCCAGTTACAACAGCATTAAAATCTGATGCTTATAAAGGTTGGACTGCAACCGAAGCCTGGTCGGTAAAAGAGGGCACAAAAGAATATTACCTTATCAATGTTAAAAAAGAAGCAGAAACAGGTTCTGTAAAAATTGATAAAGACGGTAAACCGGTTCAATAATCCCCAAATATTACATCTACCTAGTATAAGAAAAGCCAGTTTTTAACTGGCTTTTCTTATTTTTGTTGTATGGCGAAAATCCTGATTTTAGAAGACGATACAACATTTGCTCAATTACTTGAAGGTTTTTTAACTAAAAACGACCATGCGGTTACGCTCGTAACCCATATTAAGCAATCTTTTAAATTCATTGAAAGTGAAGCGTTTGATTTGTTTCTGATTGATTATCGCTTGCCCGACGGAATTGGTTTTGAGGTAATTACACATTCCAGAAATCTGGGGCTTTCTACGCCTATCATCATCATGACCAGTTTTAACGATGTTCGAACAGCAGTGAAATCCATGCAAATGGGAGCTTTTGATTATATCACAAAACCTGTAAATCCGGATGAACTTTTGATGGTGATTAAAAATTCACTCAGCAAAAAAGATCATAAAGAAATTAAAATTGAAGCAACAGATACCGATTTTATAAAAGGTAAAAGCGCTACGGCAGATAGGCTTTATGAACATATTGCTTTGGTTGCGCCAACAGATATGTCGGTTATTATACAGGGCGAAAGCGGAACAGGGAAGGAATTTGCGGCCAGAACCCTGCATCAACAAAGTAAACGGGCCGATAAACCTTTCGTTGCAATTGATTGCGGGGCGCTATCAAAAGATCTGGCAGCAAGTGAGTTGTTCGGGCATGTAAAGGGAGCTTTTACAGGTGCTTTAAATGATAAAAAGGGCCAGTTTGAAGCCGCAAACGGCGGAACATTGTTTTTAGATGAGGTCGGAAATTTAAGTTACGAAGTGCAAATTAAACTACTCCGAGCTTTGCAGGAAAGGGTAATCCAGCCTTTGGGCAGTGCCAAGCAAGTTGCTGTTGATGTCCGGATTGTCGCGGCGACCAATGATGATTTACTAAACAGTATTTCGGGTGGAGAATTTAGGGAAGACCTGTATCACCGTTTAAATGAATTTAAAATTCAATTGCCAGCTTTGCGAGATCGGGGCGGCGATTTGGAACTGTTTATCAACCACTTTATTACCTTATCAAACCGCGATTTAGATCGCAATGTAAAGAGCGTTTCTACCGAAGCAAAATCATTGTTGTTAAATTATGACTGGCCGGGTAACCTGCGTGAATTAAGCAATGTGATTAAAAGAATGGTTTTGCTAACACCTGGCGATGTAGCCCAGGTATCGGCTTTGCCTGATGAAATGATGATTTCGGTAAACCAGCAAACGCTACCCGGAAGTTCATCAGATTTAAAAGCGGTTAACGAACAAAACGAAAAGACGTTAATTGCCGAAACTTTGATTAAAGCAAAACATAATAAATCTAAAGCCGCCAAAATGCTAAACATTGACCGCAAAACGCTTTATGCGAAGATGGAGCGATACGGCATTGAATAATGTTATCATGCATTATCAACCTTTAGATTAGATGATAATGAGCAGGGGCAAATTATTTTTCCCCAATCGGTTCCATCTCCTCCATCACCTGAATTAAAGCGTCGAGTTTTTTCAATTGATTTAAAACTTCGTACTTAATTTCGGCAAGCAATCCTTTCTCGGCAATTTCAATTTCTAGTGTTCTGAAATCGTGGGCTAATGTTCTAGATCCCATTTGCGCAGTTCTACCTGCAAGGCGATGTACGATCAAGCGGCTTTTATCCTGATTACCTTCATCCAAATGTTTTTTTAACTCCGCAGCATCTTCGATACAGTCATGTTTAAATCTATTCAGGATTTTTTCGAGCATTTGCTGATCACCAAAAGTCATTTTTTCAATGGAAGAAAAATCGAATTCTGGTTGCGCTGATAAAATTTCAGTTTTTTCGAAAATAGAAAGGAGATCTGCAGCCTGGAATGGTTTCATAATTAAGCCGTCGAAACCTTCACTTAATACCATTTCACGTTCTTCTGGTAAAACCTGGGCTGTAATGGCATAAAATTTCACATTTGCAGGAAGTTTTTTCTTCAACAGATGGCAAAGTTCAATGCCGGTCATTTCGGGCAGGCGCATATCAACCAATACATACTTCAAATCCGCAACAGGGGTTTCATGTAAAATGTCTGCCACTTGATTAAAGGTTTTATAAGGAATTTTATTGCGCTCGAAAATCAATCCACATAAATCGAGAATAAGTTGGTCGTCATCAATTACCCAAACTGTTCCTGGGTTAACAATAGCATAATGGCTAAGATCAAGCGGGTCGATGATACGTTCTGATGTTTCCTGATAGGTTAGATAAATATTAAATGTAGTACCTTTTCCCGGTTTGCTTTTAACATGGATCCTTCCACCCTGTGCCTCAATGAGTGATTTCACGATGGGCAGGCCTAATCCGGTACCCGTTTGGTTAAGCACATATTGCTCAGGAGATTCAATTTGCTCAAATTCATTGAATATTCTGGTCATGTCTTTCTCTTCGAAACCAATGCCGGTATCTTTTATAGTGAAATGGAAATGGAGATTATCCATTTGTTTCTTGCAGGAAACATTTAAGTTAATTTCTCCCTTTAGAGTGAATTTGACAGCATTTCCTAATAAATTGAAAAGAATCTGCTTTAGCCGAAAAGCATCGCCTTTCACCACTTCTACATCACCCAAATCTAAATGAGTAACCAGTCGCAATGATTTTTTTTCCGCCAGCGGGCGAACAACCGCCGTAACTTCATCGAGAATTTTTCGCACACTAAAGGTTTGGTTATTGAAACTGAATTCGCCTGAAATGATGCGGTTGTAATCGAGTACCTCATTCACAATTTGCAATAAATGGATGGATGATTGATAGATGGCATCAATATCTTTTTTCTTAGGATGATCTTGTTGTGAAATCACCTCTGCATAGCCTAGAATAGACTGAAGCGGCGTTCTTATCTCATGGCTCATGTTCGATAAAAAACGCTGTTTGGCTTTTCCATGATATTCTGCTTCATCTTTTGCCAGCTCCAACTCCCGGCGATAGCGATTACTTTTGGTAATATCGGCCAGGATAAGGTAAAGCAAAATTACAGTTAACAGAAAGAAAGTGATGATGATGGCGGTGATTTGTGTAATGCCATCATTAACCACCTGCTTCGCCTGAATGCCATTTAAATCTACCTGTGCCACCGCCTGGCCTTCAACCTGTCTTAAAATCTGAAGGATTTGGTTGGTTAGTTTGTTGCTTGCACCAGAAAGTTCCGCTTCACGCCTGATGAATTTTTGACTTTTCTTTTTTTGTTCCAGTTCGATGTTTTTCAACGAACCTGTCATGCTTTTCATAATGCTGTCTTCCGCCTTAGCATTGAGGGTATCGCGTTTTACTTTAAATTCTTCATTGATAATCTTGTAAACATCGGCCTTCTTTTTTCCAAAGAGTTTACTTAAAAAACCTCTGGATTTTTCTTCTTCCTCTGGCGCAACAGTGGTGGTAGACGTAGTGGTTTCAGTAGTTAAAATCGCACTGTCGGTTTGCAAACTGCGTGATGCCACCAGCTCGTTCAGTTTTTTAACCTCATTAGAAAATGATTTTGTGTTTACCAAAGTTTCGCGGACCTGCAGGTAGGAAACAAACTGCTTATCGCGTTGAGCAAGCAGGTTAATAATAGATTTAATTCGACCCAGCTGTGCAGAATCTCCCTTGTATAATTTACGAAGTGAATCGAGGCTTACCCGCACTCTTCGCGATTCTTTCAGAAAATTATAATCTCCCTGTTTATTAAAAGCTTCGTCTCGCTGGAGTTGATCTAAACGGGCTATTTTATGCGATAAATCATTCACAAGCCGAAGCCTGTCATTAGGTGCCGAAATAACTTCAACCGTATTTAGCATTCTGGTAAACGCAAATTTGCTGATACCCCAGGCTAAAAGCAAAGCAAAGCAGGCAAATAGAAACCCGATAATTACTTTACTTTTTATTGCCCGAAAGAAACGCTTTTGTATTGCGGCTGCCATGAATGGGGAGATTTTATATCCTTATTAAACGAAAATTTTCGACGAATAGACACGTTTAGGTGAGTTATACAAATAATGTACCAATGAAGTTTTATTTTTTAGCGATATAAGATTGTAAATGGCGAGTTTGGATTGCCTGGTGCCATATGAGAAATTAATATTGCGATTTCAATCTGATCAGGAATTGTTATTATAACCGATTGATAACTCACTGAGTTTTTTGCCCGTCAATTATTGAGAAAAGCCTTTCATAGTCTCCAGTAGAAATAGCTTTGCAACGAAACTGTTATCAATTTCAGTATTAAGCTTAATTTTCCATATCCATAAAAATTTAACTATTTTAACCGAGGATTTGGTAACGTCTTTAAATGAGAGAAGCTTTATTTGTTAAAAAGAATACGGAAAAGTGGCAGCAGTACGATCGGATGCAGCAGGCAAATCCTGATGAAGTGGCCAATCAGTTTATAGAAATTACCAATGACCTAGCTTACGCGAAAACTTTTTATCCGAAATCAAACACTACCGCTTATTTAAACGGACTGGCTTCCAAACTGCATCAATCTGTTTATAAAAACAAAAAAGAAAAATCTAACCGTTTTGTTCACTTCTGGAAATGCGAACTCCCGCTTCTGTTTCTCGAACACCGTAAGCAAGTTATTTATGCCTTGCTATTTTTTATCCTATCATGCGCAATAGGCGCAATATCTGCTAAATATGATGATACATTTGTGCGCCTGATTATGGGTGACGCGTATGTAAACATGACCAATGAAAATATTGCCAAAGGCGATCCATTTGGAGTTTATAAACAATCGAACGAATTTGTAATGTTTATCCAGATTGGACTAAATAATATTTACGTCGCCTTGTATACATTCGTTTTAGGGATTATTTTTTCCTTTGGATCTATCGTTTCGCTTTTTAGAAACGGCATCATGCTGGGTTCTTTTCAATACTTTTTTTTTAGTAAGGGCTTAGGCATACAGTCTGTTTTGGTGATATGGATCCACGGAACACTTGAAATTTCGGCCATTGTATTGGCAGGCGCAGCCGGACTTGTTTTAGGGAACAGTTTTTTATTTCCAAAAACCTATACCCGTATGGAATCGGTTATTAAGGGAGCGAAAGATGGTATCAAAATAGTTTTAGGATTGGTGCCCATATTTATTGTCGCAGCATTTTTCGAAAGTTTCATTACCCGCCACACTGAAATGCCATTGTTCTTAAGTATAGCTATTTTGGCCATATCTGCTGCATTTATCATTTGGTACGTATTCATCTACCCCGTAAAAATTATCAAGAAGCTAAATTAACATGATAGGAAAAATTGAATTTAAAAAACGTAGAGATTTCGGCCAGGTAATTAATGACACATTTACTTTTATGCGTCAGAATTTCAAGGCTTTAATAAAAACTTATTTTACATTTTGTGGTCTTTTTGTATTGGCCAGCATGTCTTCCATGCTGGTTTATCAGTATAAAATGGTCAATATTATCAATACCATAGGCAATGGAAGAACAGCCAGAGGTTTCGGCTTTGGCAGCATTTACGGGCTCGAATATTTTCTTTCTCTACTTTTTTCGCTGGCAACCTATGCCAGCATGACGGTGGCAATCTTATCATTTATCTCGCTTTATGTTCAAAAAGGGAATCAGGCACCAACTACCGAAGAAGTTTGGGGTTATTTCAAGTATTACTTTTTCAGGGTTTTTGGTAGTGCGATTGTCTTAATCCTGATGTTGATCGTCGCATTTATCTTTTGTCTGGTTCCGGGGTTTTACTTATTTCCATTTGTTGCCATGATGTTTCCAATAATGGTAATTGAAAATGGCACATTCGGCTATTCTTTTAGCAGAAGTTTTAAAATGATTCAGGAAAACTTTTGGGTAACTTTCGGCACTTTAATCGTTGTGTGGATTATTGTTTATGCCTGTATGAGCATGGTGGTTTTGCCAACCACATTGTTTAGTATGATTGGCATGTTTACCAGTAAAACGCCACACATGTCATTACCGTTAAGTATGGCTACAACAGTTTTGCAATCGCTTTGCCAGGTATTTACCATTATACCAATTATTACCATTTCACTTTCTTACTTCAATTTGCTGGAGCAAAAAGAAAACACCGGCTTAATGGAACGCATCACCAACTTCGGGAGCACAGAAAAACCAATTGATACGCGACCAGAGGAATATTAAAATGCACAAACTCTTTTTTAGATATGCTTTAGTAATCCTGCTGTTTTTTCTTTCGGCAAATGCTTATACCAAAATTGTGGTACAGCCTAAACAAGAAAAGCCTGTTGTGCAAACAGACAGCAGCAAGCTTGTGCCCGCAAAGTTTGATAAAGAAGCCATCAGTAACTATAAAGATCAAAAGGAGTTTCAATATGATGAACTTCAGGTCGGGCAACTTTCGCTTTGGGATCGGTTCTGGATGTGGTTTTGGAACACCATAATGAAATTGTTTGCCAGTGCGGCATCCAACACGGTTTCAAGATACTTCTTTATTGGCTTGGGTGTTGCTTTGCTTCTATATTTCATCTTCAAAGCAATTGGTACTGAAAATATCTTTAGCAAAAAATCGAAAGAAGCGGCTTTACCTTATGACATCATTTCGGAGAACATTCACGAAATTGATTTTGAAACCGAACTGCAGCGTTTAATTGCAGCGCAGAAATACCGGCTGGCTGTACGATTGCTTTATTTGCAAGCTTTGAAAAAGCTGAGCGATGCAGAAATTATATATTGGCAGCCTGATAAAACGAACTATAACTATTTAACAGAAATCACCAGGCCAGAATTAAAAGATGATTTTAGCAGGCTTACGCTTCAGTTTGATTATATCTGGTATGGCGATTTTCCTGTTGATGAACATAAATTCGAACCGATTAACCAATCATTTAACCAGTTTAACAACAAAATTAAATGAGAGGGTTTAAAATTTACTTCGGTTTAGGGGTTGTTCTGATATTGGTTTACCTTGTGGCACAATACAATAAGCCTACCCCAACCAATTGGGCGCCAACTTATTTATCATCTGATAAAATTCCTTATGGTACGTTTATTTTACATGATAGGATAAAAGATATTTTGCCGCAGGCAACAAAAATCGATTCGAGAAGAGCTGTTTATAACACCCTAAAGGACAAAAACTTTAGTCACACAACCTATTTCATTGTTGCGCAAAAGGTAGATGTTTCCAAAACGGATTTTGAGCAAATGAAGAAATTCATGCAGGCTGGGAATACGATATTTATTGCCAGTTACGACTTTGGGAAACTGGAGAAAGAACTCAAAATTGCCACGTCAACAACGATGTCAGCCGATCGCCCTTCGCTTAACTTTACCAATCCTAATTTAAAAACTGATGCCAATTATGGTTTTGAGCGTGGGATAGGTACACAGTTTTTTAGCAAAATCGAGTATAAAAAGGCAATTATTTTAGGCATTAATAATGTACAGAAACCAAATTTTGTTAAATACAATTATGGAAAAGGTGCGCTTTATTTAATTGCAGAACCTGGTTTTTATACCAACTTTAACCTGTTAGATAAATATGGCGCTGAATACGCAGCTAAAACGCTCAGCTACGTTCAAAATAGTAAACAAATTATTTTTGATGGTTATTTCTCTGCTCAGAAAAAAGATAGCACAGATGTTTTAAGAGTATTTTTTAAGCATCCCGAACTTAAATGGGCTTATTATCTTGCCATTTTTAGTCTGATTATTTTTGTGCTGTATGAAATTAAACGCAGGCAACGCATTATTCCGGTTGCCGATCCACTTAAAAATTCGTCTGTAGAATTTGCCAATGTAGTGGGAAGTGTATATTATCACGAAAGGAATAATTTAGATATCGCCAAAAAGCAAATCAATTATTTTTTGGAATATCTCCGAAGCAGATACTATATCAAAACCAATGAAATTGGTGCTGATTTTGCAACGCTATTAATGGAAAAAACTGGTATTAACGAACCCTCTGCAAAAACACTGACCAGATATTTTACGCAGATACCAACAATGAGTGAATTGAGCGATCATGAGCTCATCAACTTAAATCAAAGCATAGAAAATTTTTATCATAACACACAGGCCCATGGAGCAAGAACAATTTAATCAGCGTACAGATTTAAGTGCTTTAACCGAAGCAGTAGATCAAATTCGAAATGTACTTGGGAATATCATAGTCGGACAAAAACAGGTTATTGATTTTTTAATTGTGGGTTTGCTTGCCGACGGCCACATCCTGATTGAGGGGGTACCCGGCGTAGCCAAAACACTTAGCGCAAAACTACTGGCGAAATCTATTGATGCCCAGTTTTCAAGAGTTCAGTTTACGCCAGATTTGATGCCTTCCGATGTTTTAGGAACACCAATTTTTAATACAAAAACCGGCGATTTCGAATTTAGAAAAGGACCAATTTTTGGGAACATCATTTTAGTGGATGAAATAAACCGGGCCCCGGCCAAAACCCAATCTGCATTGTTTGAAGTGATGGAAGAGCGACAGGTAACCATTGATGGAGAAACTTACGTCATGGATGAGCCTTTTATGGTGTTGGCTACGCAAAACCCGATTGAACAAGAAGGAACTTATCGATTGCCAGAAGCACAGCTGGATAGGTTTTTATTCAAAATTGAAGTCAAATATCCATCTTTAGAAGAAGAAACCGCTATTTTATTGGCGCAACATGGTTTAGTAAATAAAACTTTAGCCAGCGATGTTAAACCTGTTCTATCAGTGCAGCAGATTCAATCAGCCAGGGCGATAATCCGCAATTTGTTTGTAGAGCCGAAGCTGTTGGAATACATTGCGAAAATTGTAAATGAAACACGCAACAATGCATCGCTTTATCTGGGTGCATCACCAAGGGCATCATTGGCTATTGTGCATAGCGCCAAAGCATTGGCAGCCATCCAAAACCGGGATTTTGTAACACCAGAAGATATCATTACCGTTGCTATACCGGTTTTAGCACACCGAATTTTATTATCTCCTGAAAAAGAAATGGAAGGTTTAACTACCAGTGACATCGTTCATCAGATTATTAAAAAAATAGAGGTACCAAGGTAGATCATTGGCAGTTTAAAGTTAGCAGTTTTCAGTTGGCAGTTTTCAATTGACAATTTGGAAAATTTACCACCTAACAATTAACCAATTCCTACAATTGAACAATTAAACAATTAACCATTTCTAACAATTAACCATTTGAAAAAATTCTTTCAGCAATATTACATCAATCTATTTCTCAAGGATCGGTTTTTTGCCGCCCTGGGGTTTTGTGTTGTGCTTTTTCTACTGAAATTTTTCTTCACCTGGCTTGGCGACATTCCCGAAATTGCTACAGTTGTGGTGTTCATCCTGTTATTTGTTGATATTTTTATTCTTTACCGGATTCCAAAGGGAATCGATGCGCAACGGTTTACTTCAAAACGGTTGAGCAATGGCGATGAAAATCCCATTCAAATTGAAATTAAAAACAGGTATGGCTTTGGCGTAAACGTAAGGGTTATTGATGAAGTTCCTTACCAGTTCCAGTTGAGGGATAAGGATTTTCGGCTGAGTTTGAAATCAGCTGAAGTAAAATCCATCCATTATAACTTGCGGCCAACCAAACGTGGTGAATACGAATTCGGATTCATCAGGGCGTATATTGGGTCGCCGCTGGGTTTCATCAGCCGGCGCTACAATTTCGATGGGGCCAAAGTTCTCCCGGTTTATCCTTCATTCATTAATCTTGGTCAATACGAATTAATGGCCGTTTCCAGGCATTTAACAGAAATGGGCATCAAGCGGATTAGAAAAATCGGAAACAGCAGCGAATTCGATCAGATCAAAAATTATGTTGGAGGAGACGATATTCGTACCATTAACTGGAAAGCCACTGCCAGAAAAGGCGGTTTAATGGTAAATAATTATACTGACGAGAAATCACAAAACATCTATTGCATTATCGATAAATCGAGGGTAATGCGGATGCCATTTGGAGGGCTAAGCTTATTGGATTATGCCATTAATGCAACGGTGGCGCTAACCAAAGTAGCCATGCTGAAAGAGGATAAGGCAGGTTTGATTACTATTTCTGAAACGATTGGCTCAATCGTTCCGGCCGACCGTAAATCTGCTCAACTTGGTAATATCATGAACGTGCTTTATAAAGAAAAAACAAGGTATCTGGAAAGCAATCTGGAAGCTTTGTATAGTAGTGTCCGTGCAGTTGTTAAACAGCGTGGCTTATTAGTTTTCTTTACCAATTTCGAAAGTTTATCGGCCTTGGAGCGGCAACTGCCATACCTGCAGCGACTTTCGAAATATCATTTATTACTGGTAGTATTTTTTGAGAACACAGAATTGAAAACCCTTAGCCATGCGCCCGCGAAAGATATAGAAGGCATTTATCATAAAACCATCGCAGAAAAATTTATTTACGAAAAGAAATTAATGGTTAAAGCCCTAAATAAACATGGCATTTTATCCATATTGACATCGCCTCAAAATTTAACACTAAATGTGATCAACAGATATCTGGCTTTAAAAGCACAACAGCGGATTTGATTGGTTTTTGAGCGTTTGGTTAAATGTCTAATTGTTTAAGTGTGAATCGTTCCTTGAAAACGGCCAATTACCAACTGAAAACTGAAAATCGAAAACTTCCAACTGAAAACTATTCCTCTTCCCTAAAGTACACTTTGTAAAAGTTCATCGATTTATCGTCGTCATAACCCTTTTCAATCATGTCTTTGTTGCCATGAATATAGATGTGAAAGTTTTTATCCAGTTTTAAAACACTTTTATAAGCTCTGGCCTGTTTTTTTACTGCCGATTCTGCAATTTCGAAATGATCAGCAATAGGGCTTTCAAATTCCTCTTCGTAGCTTTTCTTGTAATTTTTAAAAGATTCAATTCCTTCTGCATTACCGATTACCTCATTGCCGAATTCTTCAATATCGAAGGTTTCCTTCTCTTTAAAATATTTCATTGAGCGGTTTAACAGATCAATTTTATCCGCTTTGCTGATTTCGTAATCGTCATCCAGTTTCTGTGTTACAAAGTTTTTGTAAACACCTAAAACGTTATTGGTTTGGTTGTAGCTATCATTTCTAATCTTCAGTTTTAAAAATTCATCCTTCCAGTAAACGGCAGATTCATTACTGCTTTTGGCCTGATCGAGTACTACTACTTTGTAACCTTCTTCTTTATCAGTATTAAAAATCAAGCAACCTTTATCTAGCTTATTGATACTTATGGCATCTTGCTCATAGCTCATATTAAAGCCGTCATCCTTTGGGAAAACTTTCAGGTAAGTATCTTTTGTTTCGGATTTGAAAATGCCAATTACATCCAACTGCTCCCCTTCAATTTGCACTTTTTCAAAATACGCTACATACAGTTCTCCCGATTTTATCTTCGGATGATTGGCCACATCATATAAGTATTTAGCCAGTTGCTGCGAATCTTCGTGAAAAAGCTCATTGTTTTCAAAAATTTCATGCGCAAAATGATAAACCTCATTCAAATTCAGGTTGTCGTTCGGATGAAAAAAACGATACACCTCATTTACTTTTTCGAAAGGCTTAAGGAAATATTGCATTAACAAATGGCCCAACACCTCATCATCAATATTTAATGGTGCATCAGATAATTTGTAATACTCCTCTACCAATTTGTTTCCGGTATGATGGATAGAAAGTTGCTTTAAGTTTGCCTCGAAAAATGAAATCATGGCGGCAAAAGTAAGTAAATAATCAGCGATGTTTAACCAAATTAAATATCTTTTGTAAATCAAAAACAGTAGTCGATAGGTTAAAATAGTCCTGCTGTTTGCTGTAGCTCCGATAGAAAAAATCGGAGGCTGTCGCGTCCATCAGATTTATAAAATCTGCTAATGCCTGTAGGGAAACCGGGCAAATTGCCTAACTTAACGTATAAATTTTTCAATAGATGAGAGTGATATTAACCACTGTATTGTTAACAATAAGCAGTTATGCCTTTAGCCAAAAAGCGTTTGAATTTGCATATTATTATGGCAAAACCAAAAATTTTGAGATTAAATTATCCTTAGCTGATGGTTACATTTTAGGCAGCGAAATTATCAAAACCGACATCAAAACAGGAAAGAAGGTAAAGTATTTCCCGAATGAAGTTCCAGGTAAAAATGGTCACAGCCTTGTGTTTTTGCCAGACAGTAATGACAAAACCATTAGAATAAGAAAGCGTGATAATATTATCCTTCGCAATATAAAAGAGGACTATGAAAATCTGCCTGGTAAAATTTATGGGATTTATGGCATTGATTTAAAAACATACAGCTTTAACCTACGTCACCAATCCGCTAATCACTAACTATCAGTTTATTTAAAAAATCGACAATCTTTTTATCGGCATAATTTGCAATTCCTTCATGCCTAAATGATAACCTTCCTTGTTTATCGAAAATAACGGTTGTAGGTAAAGCGCCTGAAAAAATTTGATCGGGAACGCTACTCGTCACCTTAAATACAGGCATTTGATACTTCCGGTTCGCCATAAATTTTACCGACTTTTCTAGATCGCCATCTGCATCGGCAAAAATAAATACTACATTTTTATCATCCTTAAACTGGGTATATAATTTATTAATTGAGGGCATTTCTGCCCGGCAGGGTGGACACCAGGTGGCCCAAAAATTCAGGAAGATCACTTTACCTTTTAACGCTCCTAAATCAACATTTTTTCCGTTGATATCCTGAAACCTGATCCCGCCCAAATCCATTGCTGTTTTACTGGGCTGATTGACAGAAGGTGAATAAAGTCCAATTTCCATCAGGCCTCTGATCAACAAAGCTTTTGCATCGGGTACAAAAACAATAATCAAAAGAAAAGCAACGAAAAGGGCATTGAATATGTTTTTTCTTATAAATTTCATTCTCTTTTAATTTTCGTCATTGCGAAACACGAAGCGACCTCTCCAGGCAGATTGCTTCGTGCCTCACAATGACGATATCTTATAACTTCAATCCCAACCTAAATTTTCTGGCGGTATCTTGTGCGATATCATAACCTGCATCGGCATGGCGGATTACCCCCAAAGCCGGGTCGTTATGTAAAACTCTTTTTAATCTCGCTTCGGCTTCAGCGGTTCCATCGGCAACAATTACCATACCGGCGTGAATGGAATAGCCAATACCCACACCGCCGCCATGATGTAATGATACCCAGCTTGCGCCGCCAGCGGTATTCATCAACGCATTTAAAACAGGCCAGTCTGCCACCGCGTCTGAGCCATCGAGCATCGCTTCAGTTTCCCGGTTTGGTGAAGCTACCGAGCCTGTATCCAAATGATCGCGTCCAATTACAATGGGTGCTTTAACTTTACCCTCAGCAACCAGTTTGTTAAAAGCTACGCCTGCTTTTTCGCGTTCTCCCTGGCCCAGCCAACAGATCCGGGCTGGTAAACCCTGAAATGCAATTCGCTCTTGAGCCATTTTAATCCAGCGTTGCAAACTTTCGTTTTCGGGAAATAGTTCTAAAATCAGCTTATCAGTTTCAAAAATATCCTGAGGGTCGCCACTCAAAGCTGCCCATCTGAATGGACCTTTACCCTCGCAAAATAACGGACGGATATAAGCAGGCACAAAACCAGGGAAATCAAAAGCATTTTCTACACCAGCCTCTACGGCTCTTCCTCGTAAATTATTGCCATAGTCGAATGTAATGGCACCACGTTTTTGTAACTCAAGCATTTGCTTCACATGCTTTGCCATGGTGGCGTACGCTTGTTTTATATACTCTTCGGCGTTATGCTGCCTTAATTCGGCTGCTTCGGCTACAGTCAATCCTTCAGGAAAATAACCAATTAACGGATCGTGAGCAGACGTTTGATCAGTTAACGTATCAGGAACAATATTTCGCTCGATTAATCTTTGCAATAGCTCAACAGCATTGCATACCACACCAATAGAAATCGCTTTGCCTTCATTTTTGTAAGTTACAGCTTGGTCTATTGCTTCGTCAATATCATAACTGATTTCATCAATGTAGCGGGTTTCCAGGCGTTTTTTGATGCGCCATTCTTCCACTTCTGCAGCTAAGCAGACACCTTCGTTCATGGTAATGGCCAAAGGCTGCGCACCACCCATCCCACCTAAACCAGCGGTGACGTTTAATTTTCCTTTCAAACTTGAGCCGAAATGCTTTTTTGCCAGGGCTGCATAGGTTTCATAAGTACCTTGTACAATACCTTGCGAACCAATGTAAATCCAGGAGCCGGCAGTCATCTGACCATACATCATTAGTCCTTTATCTTCTAATTCATCAAAATGTTTTTGCGTTGCCCATCTGGGAACTAACTGCGAATTGGAGATTAAAACCCTTGGTGCGTCAGCATGAGTAGGTAAAACGGCAACTGGCTTTCCTGATTGGATCAATAAGGTTTCATCATTTTCCAAGTCTCTCAAAGCTTTTATAATCAAACTTAATGATGCTTTATTTCTAGCCGCTTTCCCTCGCCCGCCGTAAACAATTAAATCTTCAGGGCATTCTGCTACTTCGGGATCAAGATTATTTAAAAGCATGCGTAATGCCGCTTCCTGAATCCATCCCTTGCAATTTAATTCAGTTCCGTTTGGGGTTTGTTTTTGGCTTAAGTTTAAACCATTGGTTAGATTTTGGCTCATAGATAAAAGCAATGTTACTTTCCAAAGATATAGAATTGAACAACATTTGCTACTTTTGACACATTGAAAAAGCATAGGCAAAACATCAGAAAATATTTATCGGCATTTATGCTGATTGTGTTTGCTATTGCCTTAACACCCTGGAGTGTGCTTCATCACCACCAGGAAATACCAATACCCAAAAAAGAAATTCACTGCCATCACGTTAGTCACGTACAGTCGCATGGCGATACCTGTTTAATCTGTAGTGCAAGTTTTGAAAAAGACTATGTGCAGGTTCATCACATATATAGAATATTTCTTTCTGCCAAACTCATCAGCCCGAAGCAACCCATCTTAAAAAGTTCTTATGTTGAGCTTTTAAGCACTGGTTTGCGTGGTCCTCCTATGGTTTAGTTTTTTCAGACTTATTGTCCGTTTACCGGAAAACCAATTATTTTATTTGTCAGATCTGAAACAAGGCTTTTAAGCTTCTGTTTTGTCGTTCGACATCATTTCTATTTATTATAAATCATGAAAAAATTACAGCTTATTGGCTTAGTAATTCTATATACATTATTGAGCAGTACGGCTTTTGCATCTGCTTTTAAAGATATTAAAGGTAAAGTTACCGATGCGAGTAACAGCCAGACTTTGCCTGGTGCAAGCATTTACATTCCCGATTTAAAAGTTTCTGCGGTAACCAATAACGACGGAGAATTTACCCTAAACAATCTTCCTGCAAAAGGAAGTTACCTGGTGGAAGTACATTACATCGGTTATAAAACAGCAACAAAAATCGTTAACTTTTCAAGCACAGTAACGCTGGAATTTGCCTTGCAGCCTACAGCCATTGAAACTAAAGAAATTGTAATTACAGGCAGTTTAATCAGCAGTACCAGCAAGCGAAACAGCGCCTCATCTGCAGTGATTGGGAAAGATCAATTGTTGCAACCCTCTACCAATTTGATTGATGCATTGACCAGGGTGCCTGGTGTTTCGCAAATTACAACAGGACCGTCCATTTCAAAACCAGTCATTCGCGGCTTGGGTTATAACCGAATTGTAACTTTAGATGATGGAATTAAACAACAGGGACAGCAATGGGGCGATGAACATGGGATAGAAATTGATCAGTTTAAATCAGATCGGATTGAGATCTTACGTGGCGCAGCCTCATTAATGTATGGTTCTGATGCTTTGGGTGGAGTAATTAACATTCTGGAGCCGAGCACTGCTCCCGAAGGGCAGGTAAAAGGAGAGTTTATTACCAATTACGCTACCAACAATGGCTTAACGGCAAATTCATTAATGTTGAATGGAAATCAAAACGGTTTTGTATGGAGAGCTCGCGGTACCTATAAAAATGCTTATTCATTTAAAACACCTACAGGTTACTTTCCAAATTCGGGCTTTAATGAAACTGATTTGAGTGGAATGATTGGCTTGAACAAAAGCTGGGGTTATACTCATTTGAACGTGTCGAGTTTCCGTAACAATATTGGGTTTTACGAACCTGCTTTAGATGATAATGGAAATTTCCTTAAAGAAAGCGGTGAAGCATTCCTTAAACAGGATTTCAAAAATCGTGAACTGGATTTTCCACGTCAGGATATTCGCCATTTCAAAATTGCCCTGAATAACAACTTTATTTTGGGCAATGGCAATTTAAAAGCGGATTTTGGATACCAGCAGAACCAGCGCAGGGAGCTCGAAGAAAGTACAGAACCAGCTTTGTTCTTCGATCTTAAAACGTACACTGCTGATTTAAAATATTATATCCATGAAATCAATGGCTGGCAGCCTGTTTTTGGATTAAGTGCCGATGCAGGCAATAGTGAGAATAAAGCAGATGATGAGTTTTTAATTCCAGACTACAATACTTATGGAATCGGTGTTTTTGCCTTTGCTAAAAAGAACTGGGAAAACAGTACGTTTAGCATAGGAGCCCGTTACGATTATCGTAAAAATGATGGGAAACAACTTATTAAAGATGGTGAAGAGATTTTTGCACCCTTCCAAAACAAGTTTTCAAACGTAAGTGGTGCACTGGGTTTTACTCATCAGTTTAATGAAGAATGGAACTTTAAAGCCAATGCAGGTTCTGCATTTCGTGCGCCTAATCCGGCAGAATTGGCTTCCAATGGAGTACATGAGGGAACGTTCAGGTATGAAATTGGCAATTCGGATTTGAGCCCGGAAAGGAGTTACCAAGTTGATGCTGCTTTAGAATACGAAGGTAAAGTGGTAAGCGCAAGTGCAAGCATCTACAATAACTATGTGCACAATTTTATTTATGCTTCAAACAATGGAGAAATCATCAACGCTGAGGGCGACGATTATCCGGTTTATCGTTATGGCCAGGTAAACGCTAACCTTTACGGAGCTGAAGCTACTTTAACCATCCATCCGGTTCCTTTTATTCACTTCGAAAATACTTTTGGGTATGTTCATGCGCAAAACACCTCATTAAATAAGCCTCTAGCATTCATTCCAGCGGGAACCTTGCGCAACGAATTGCGTTTCGAACCAAAACTTAAAGGAACAAACGATGCCTATTTATCAGTCGGAATAAATTCGGCCTTTAAGCAAAGCCGGGTTGATGACGTTTTTGAAACACCAACCAGCGGATATACTTTGCTAAATGCTGGTATTGGTGCAACTTTCAACTTAGGCAAACAGCCGGTGAAGTTATCTGTTTCGGCAAACAACGTATTAAACCAGAAATATTATGATGCTTTAAGCAGGTATAAGCCTGGTCGTTTGGATTACGAAAATCCAAATTTTGGAATTTATAATGTTGGAAGAAATATCACTTTCGGCTTATATGTTCCCTTTACTCTTGTGAAATAACGAGGAAAATCCCCCTATCTACAAAAAGCCTCCTGAAAATAATTTTCAGGAGGCTTTTTGTTTAAATGATAAATCTATTTTTTAAAAGTTTCTCTTTTTGCCCTTACATATTGATTAGGCCATTCGATATCATCGCCTAAAATTTGAGCAGCATGTGTAGGGAAATAGGCATCGCGTAAAGATTCTCGAGCGATGAAGATCAAATCTGCCTTATCTTCCTGTAAAATATCTTCGGCCTGTTGCGCATCAACGATTACGCCAACTGCTCCTGTGTAAATACCAATTTCATTTCTGATTTTATCGGCGAAAGGAACCTGATAATTGGGACCGGCAGGAATAAAGGCATCCGGTACATTTCCACCAGAGGAGGTATCAATTAAATCAACGCCTCTATCTTTTAAAACCGCCGCCAACTGAAGGGAATCATTTTCATTCCAGCCATCCGCTGTCCAGTCTGTTGCAGAAATACGCACAAAAACAGGTAAGTTTTCTGGCCAAACCGATTGAACGGCTTCCACAACGTCAATTACCAAACGAATGCGGTTTTCGAAACTGCCACCATAAACATCGCTGCGGTTGTTGCTCAGCGGACTAAAAAACTCGTGCAATAAATAACCATGAGCAGCATGCACTTCAATTACCTTATAGCCTGCATCTAAAGCTCGTTTTGCAGCAGCTCTAAAAGCAAAAACA
Organism: Pedobacter agri PB92; assembly: GCF_000258495.1. Classification (GTDB taxonomy): domain Bacteria; phylum Bacteroidota; class Bacteroidia; order Sphingobacteriales; family Sphingobacteriaceae; genus Pedobacter; species Pedobacter agri. The sequence goes on along the minus strand of NZ_AJLG01000098.1, from coordinate 192 downwards.
ATATCCTGAATCTCCGATATACTTAATTCATGAGGTGCAACCTGTTCTTTTTTAAAAGGTATCGGTGACGGGCCAACGGTTTGCCAGCTATTTTCGCCTTCGGTGAGCTGTTCTCCGCCATTCCATGGCAGGTCGCAACTTGCTTTTCTGCCAGCATGCGCCAATTGAATACCAGCAATGGCACCATTTTCG
>NZ_AJLG01000097.1 GCF_000258495.1 Pedobacter agri PB92 | reverse complement strand
TCGGGTGCAGACATGTTGGAAATTGGATTTCCGTACTCAGACCCTGTTGCCGATGGTCCGGTGATACAGGCTAGCAGCAAAAATCTTTAGACCAGGGCATGACTTTGAAGCTACTTTTTGAGCAATTGAAAGACTTGCGTAAAAACGTCACCATTCCGGTTTTGTTGATGGGTTATGTAAATCCCGTTTTGCAATTCGGAGTAGAAAATTTCTGTAAAGCTTGTGCTGAAGTTGGTGTAGATGGTTGCATCGTTCCAGATTTACCGATGGTAGAATACGAAGAGTTTTATAAAGGTTGTTTCGAGGAACATAATTTGAGTAATGTGTTTTTAATTACGCCTCAAACGGCTGAAGAACGCATTCATAAAATTGATAGCTTAACCAACGGATTTATTTATCTGTTATCTTCATCAGCAACAACAGGTAAAAACCTTGAAGTAGGGGATACTACGGAAACTTATTTCAGCAGGATTAAGAACATGAATCTGAAAAACCCAACCATGATCGGTTTCGGTATCAGCGATAAAAAAACTTTCGATAAAGCATGTTCTTATGCAGATGGAGCCATTATAGGAACAGCATTCGTCAAAGCGATTGAAGATGGAAATATTCAAGAAAGTGTGAGTAGTTTTATGAAGAAGTTTAAGGGTTAATGGTGTTTCCGTCATTGCGAGATTCGAAGCCATTTCTATACAAAATATGGTTTTTAGTCTTGCAATGATAAAATATTTTGAAGCGAAGTGCCTGTTTTTCTTTTGGTTACGACAGTCCCGCCACCGCTTCAAGTCCTCATTCCGCTGCGCTTCATTGTGGGCTTTCCGCTTTGTCGGGGCTAATTAAGTTAGGCTTGTGCAAATCTGTAAAACGAAAATAGAAGTCAATACATGCTCTTTTATCGTTATAACTAAAACGGCCGTCATTGCGAGGTACGAAGCAATCCAATTTAAAAATATACTGATTAGAGATTGCTTCGTGCGTCGCAATGACGTAAACCTATTATCTTACCCAATCTTCGTAACTCATTTCAAACTTTACTTCGCCTTTATTAACCATTCCTACATGCTTCCAGCCTTGTAATTCGTAAAACTTTTCTGCTTTTGTATTTGGTGCCGTGCCAAGCCAAACTGTTTCTTTTGTCTGAGAAAAGTACCAATCCATCATTAAGCGATGAAGTTCTTTTCCAATTCCCTTGCCCTCAAATTTAGGTCTTAAAAATAATGCCCAAATGTTGTTGTCTTGTAAATCAACAATAGAAAAGCCTACGATTTCGTCGTCCACTTCACAAACCCAACCTTTTCCACGTTGTGTAATGAATGCTTCACAATCGGCGTCTGTAACCAATGCAGGGTTTGATAGAGTATTTTCTTTTACAGTGTGTCTTACAATTTGTATTTGAGGGATATCTGTTGTTTTGGCTTCACGATAAATCATAATCGAATATAAAGTTTATCTTAAAGCTTTTTAATTCAACCATACTGATGCTAAGCTTTGTTTGGGATGAGGAGTAGGCCTGCGATTTGCAGTTCCTGCTTAGTTTGAAGATTGCTTTCAGCATTTCCAATTTAAAACAAAAATATTGTCATCCTGAGCTTGTCGAAGGACATATATTTTGTTTTTCCACTATAAGATATGTCTTCGACAGGCTCAGACTGACACCGACATCGTTAGGTCTTAACATTCTAAGTTAGGGGTGTTTAATATGTTAGTGCAATCACCAAGCTATCTAAACCCGACCGAAATGGAAATACTTTTTGTAGCTCTGGTGAGAAAGATTGCTTCGTCCTTTCTCCTCGCAATGACGATAATTGATGCAACAATATGCCAAAAAGATTGTAATAAAGGGCGGGACTGCTGTTTCAAAAGAACTACAGGTATTGCTTTCCAAATAAAAAATGTCTGCTTGTCAGGAAATTTAAAGAAATCGCAAAAATTCATTAAAAAAATATTGTAAGGTTGATGTGGCTTAAAATGCATTTAAAAGTGCTTTTTAGATGAGGAAAATCTATTTGACAATAGAATGATTGTTGATTTCTAAATTGGTTATACATTTGCTTAACAGTGTTAGATTATTTATCACTAGTTATTCCACATCATGGGAAGTAAAGAAAGAATTCTACGTTTAAAAGAAGAAACCAGAACAAGTATTTTGGATGCAGCCTTGAACATTGTTCAAACGGAAGGGTGGCAGGCTTTGAGTATGCGTAAAATTGCCGACCAGATTGAATACACGGCCCCAATTATTTATGAATATTTCCCGAATAAAGAAGGCATTTTACTAGAGCTAACCAGAAGAGGTTACCAGATTTTAGGTAAAGATATTCGCGAGGCCCGTGATAAACACGAAAACCCGGAAGATAAAATGGAAGCCATGTGGGTAGCCTACTGGAACTTTGCATTTTCTCATAAAGAATTCTATCAATTGATGTATGGCGTTGATATGGTTTGCTGCACTGTAAAAAATTCAATGCAAGAAGCAGAACAGGTTTCGGCGATGTTGGGCGATGTGATTGAATCATTATTTATCAAGAAGCCAGTGTCAGAAAACGACATCTGTATGAAGTATTACACGTATTGGTCGATTATTCACGGTTTAATTTCAATTAACCTGGTTAGACCAAATGGAAGAACTACTGACGAACTTAACCAACAAATTTTAAAAGACGCTATTAAAGGAATTACTTTATCTATTAATAGCTAAAATTTTTTTTTACAATCTATTTAACGGTGTTAAATAGTTTATAACCTTTAAATCCACTATAATTTTTAATCATATGAATGCTATCCATCGCTTGTTTATTTTACTTAACACTGTTAAACAGTTTAATAATGTTAAGTCATTGTTAATTTTTTTATCATTTCCCATAATACTGGCAAGCTGTAAATCTTCGCCAGACCAATCGGCAGCTGCACCACCGCCACCAGTTTTACCTGTAAGTTTGATTAGCGAAAGCTCACAAACTACATACATCGATTATCCTGCGGCCATTCAGGGTGCTGTTGATATTGATGTTCGTCCGCAGGTTAGTGGTTACTTGCAAAGCGTTTTAGTTAACGAAGGTGCTTATGTAACTACCGGACAAACACTTTTCAAAATCAATGAAAACCCTTATCGTGAGGCCCTAAATAATGCAAAGGCCAGCTTGCATGCTGCTGAAGCTGCTATTTTAAACGCTCAATTAGAAGTTGATAAACTGACCCCTTTAGTACAGAATAAAGTTGTTTCTGAATTTCAGTTAAAAACTGCAAAAACGGCTTATAAAATTGCGCAAGCGAATGCAGAGCAAGCTAAGGCAAGTGTTGCATCAGCTCAAATAAATTTAGGTTATACCAATGTTAAGGCTACGGTAAGTGGTTACATCGGTCGTATTCCTAAAAAACAAGGAAGTTTGGTTGCGCCAACTGACCAGGCTGCTTTAACGCAATTATCAGACATCCACGAAGTGCATGTTTATTTCTCTTTAGCGGAGAATGATTTCAACAGTTTCAATGCAAACTATCCTGGCAAATCTCCTGCGGATAGAATAAAACATTTACCTGCTGTTGAATTGCTTTTATCAGATAACACCACTTATCCAATTAAAGGTAAAATCGATATGATTGATGGTCAGTTTGATAAAAATACTGGCGCAATTACTTTGAGAGCAAGTTTTCCAAATGCAAATGGCGTGTTACGTTCTGGTAATACCGGCAAAGTTCGTTTGGGTTTACAACATGATGATGCTATTCTGATTCCGCAGGCAGCAACCGTAGAAATGCAGGATAAGGTTTTCGTTTTTGCTCTAAATAAAGGCAATAAAGTAAGCAAAATGCCAATCACCGTAATTGGTAAAAGTGGCAACAATTATCTGGTAAAAGATGGCGTAAAATCTGGCGACCAAATTGTATTGAGCGGCTTAGACCGTTTGCAGGAGGGACAAGTGATTACACCTGAGAAAGCGACTGATAAGGCAGCGAGTTTGAAGAAAGATTAAAGCTGAAAGACTAAAGCAGAAAGTTCAATGACTAAGGCTGAAAAGGTAAAAGTTGAAAGTCAAAAGTTGAAAAACGAAAATTGTTCTTAAATGCCTTACATGGTAAAAACTGAGAGACTAAAGCAAAAATAAATTAATAGAAATAATGTTTAAGATATTTATACAAAGACCAGTACTGGCTACCGTAATCTCCATCTTATTGGTGATATTGGGTGTACTAGGTTTAACGAAACTGCCTCTGCAACAGTTTCCTGATATTGCACCACCGTCGGTTTTGGTTACCGCGGTTTATCCGGGTGCAAATGCCGAAACTGTTTTACGTTCGGTAGCACCATCGTTAGAAGAATCTATCAACGGTGTAGAAAACATGACTTACATGAGTTCTACAGCCAGTAATGATGGTTCGTTGGCCATAACTGTTTTCTTTAAACTGGGTACAAATGCCGACCAGGCTGCGGTTAATGTTCAAAACCGTGTGGCGCAGGCAACCAGTCAGCTGCCAGCTGAAGTGGTACAGCAAGGTGTTACCACAGCCAAACAACAAAACAGTTTCATCATGGCCATTGGGATGTACACCGAAGATGAATCGAAATACGACCAGACTTTTGTGGCCAATTATGCGCAAATCAATATCATTCCTGAGATCAAACGTATTCCGGGGGTGGGCTCTGCAGCGATATTTGGTGGTGTAAAAGATTATTCAATGCGTGTTTGGTTAAATCCAACACAAATGACTACTTATAAAGTTACGCCTAACGAGGTGATGAAAGCCATTCAGGATAAAAGTTTGGAGGCAGCACCAGGTAAATTTGGCGAGAAAAGTAAAGAGGTTTTTGAGTACGTAATTAAATATAAAGGTAAATTAACCAAACCAGAAGAATATGAAAATATCGCTATACGTGCTAATGCCGACGGTTCTATTTTACACCTAAAAGATGTTGCCCGTGTAGAATTAGGTGCCTATTCTTACAACAGTATTACGCGTATCAATGGTAAAAAGGCAATTGTAATCGGTATCATTCAGCTGGCTGGCTCTAACTCGAACGATATTCAGGTAGCGATTAATAAAATGATGGAGAAATCTGAAAAGAGTTTTCCGGCAGGGATAAAAAAGAACATTTTTTATAGTACAAAAGTAGCGTTAGACCAATCGATAGAACAGGTAGAGCATACTTTGGTAGAAGCCTTTATTTTGGTTTTTATTGTAGTGTTTTTGTTCCTACAAGATTTCAGGTCAACTTTAATACCGGCGATAGCCGTTCCGGTGGCTATTTTGGGTACGTTTTTCTTTATGCAGTTATTCGGTTTCTCGATAAACTTATTAACCTTATTCGCTTTGATTTTGGCCATTGGTATCGTGGTGGATGACGCGATTGTAGTCGTCGAGGCGGTGCATGCTAAGATGGAGCACAAAGGTTTAGGTCCGAAAGCAGCTACACATGAAGCCATGCATGAAATCACTGGAGCCATTATTTCCATCACTTTGGTGATGGCGGCGGTGTTCTTGCCTGTTGGTTTTATGGAAGGTTCAACCGGTGTGTTTTATCGCCAGTTTGCTTTCACGATGGCCATTGCGATTGTAATTTCAGCTATTAACGCTTTAACTTTAAGTCCGGCACTTGCTGCTTTATTCTTAAAAGATAACCATTCCTCACATGGGGAAAAACCTGAGGTTAAACCGAACTTTAAGCAAAGATTTTTCAATGGATTTAACCACAGTTTCAATTCCCTTACCAACCGTTACGTTGGCGGTTTGAAATTCCTTGTTCGCCATAAATGGTTAAGCATGGGTGGTTTAGCCTTGATTACTTTGGCTACTGTCTTCATGGTTAAAACAACTCCGGCAGGATTTATTCCAACTGAAGACCAGGGCTTTATCGCCATTGCCGTAAATACTCCATCAGGAACATCGTTAGAAGGTACCCAAAAGGTAATGACTCAAGCTGAGGATGTGCTTAGTAGACTGGATGCCTCGAGAGATGTGACGGCGATTTCAGGCTTCAACCTGTTAACCAATTCAACAAGTCCATCTTCGGCTGTGGTTTTTGTGCTGTTGAAACCGAATGAAGAGCGTGGTAAGGTTAAAAATATCGAGGAGATTATGAACCAGGTTCGCGGCACATTGGGTGGCATTTCCGGAGGTAGTTTCTTTGTGTTCAGTTTCCCTACCGTTCCGGGTTTCAGTAATGTAGAGGCTTTGGATATGGTATTACAGGATAAAACTGGTGGTAAGCTGGATAAATTTAGTGGAATTTCTCAGCAATTTATTGGCGAACTGATGAAACGCCCGGAAATTGCGGTTGCCTTTACCAGTTTTAAGGCAGATTATCCGCAGTTACAACTAGATATCAACGATGAAAAGGCCGATCAATTGGGTGTGAATGTGAAAGATATTTTGCAAACCATGCAAACCTATTTCGGTAGTGCACAGGCATCAGATTTTAACCGCTTCGGTAAATATTACAGAGTTGTTGTTCAGGCTGATGTACAGGATAGGGCAGACCCATCATCCATCGACCGTGTTTTTGTGAAAAGCAACCGTGGTGAAATGGTGCCAATTAATACGCTGGTAAAATTAAGCCGTATTTACGGTTCAGAAACCGCATCAAGATATAACCTGTTCAACTCGATTTCAATTAATGCGATTCCAAAACCAGGTTTTAGTTCTGGTCAGGCCATTAAAGCGATTGAAGAAGTAGCAGAGCAACATTTGCCGTCAGGTTATAGTTATGAATTCTCTGGGCAAACCCGCGAGGAAATCTCTTCAGGCGGACAATCGACCGTGATATTTCTGCTGTGTCTGGTATTTATTTACTTCCTGCTTTCTGCACAATATGAAAGTTATATCTTACCGTTGTCGGTAATTTTATCAATCCCTGCCGGAATATTTGGTGTATTTGTAGCGATTGGCCTAACCGGTATTCAAAACAATATCTATGTTCAGGTAGCGCTGATTATGCTCATCGGCTTACTTGCTAAAAACGCGATTTTAATTGTCGAATTTGCAGTTCAAAGAAGGCGAAGCGGACAACCTTTGGTTGCATCAGCTTTGGAAGCAGCAAAATCAAGGTTGCGTCCGATTATTATGACATCCCTTGCCTTTATCGTGGGTTTAATCCCGATGATGGGCGCTACAGGTCCATCGGCACAAGGTAATCACTCTATCAGTATCGGTGCAGCAGGAGGGATGGTTTCTGGAGTAATTTTAGGTTTGTTTATCATTCCGGTACTTTTTGTGCTCTTCCAGGCATTACAAGAAAAAATATCAAGAAAATCAAATGAGGTTGTTCATCATCACCATGAAGAACCTGTAAATCATGTAGTTTATGAAACGGTTTAATATTTTAAGCATCCTGCTTTTTGCTATCATCTGGAGCGGATGTTCAGTTTCTAAGGATTTAGCTTTACCACAGAGTTTAGCGCCAAAGATGTTTAGAAATTCAGTGCCACAAGATTCTTCAAGCGTAGGCGATTTGCCTTTGAAGAGTTTTATTAACGACCTCACCGTACAGAATTTAATTGATACGGCTTTGGTTAAGAATTACGATATGCAAATTGCATTGAAGAATATAGATGCGGCTGAAGTATTGTTTAAACAATCGAAATTGGGTTATTTGCCTGAACTGAAATTACAGGTGGCGGCAAGTTCAAGTCGCCCATCTGATAACAGTCTAAACGGACTGAGCTTGAATCAATTCACAGGTTCAACGCATATCGAAGATTACAATGCTAATCTTGGCGTATTTTGGGAAGCCGATATCTGGGGGAAAATCCGCAATCAAAAAGCTGGTGCCTTAGCCAGTTTTTTGCAAACCGAAGAAGCCCGTAAAGCCGTTCAAACCCGTTTGGTTGCCAATGTTGCACAAGGTTATTATAATCTGCTGATGCTAGATGCTCAATTGGAAATTGCTAGGAAAAATCTGAAACTAAATGATAGTACTTTAAGAATCATCAACTTACAATTTGATGCAGGTCAGGTTACTTCTTTAGCCATTCAGCAGGCAGAAGCACAGCAATTAAATGCAGCACAGCTAATTCCTCGTTTGGAACAAAATGTAGCTTTACAAGAAAATGCATTAAGCGTTTTAATTGGTACTTTGCCAAAGGCGATTAACCGTTCGAGTCGCTTAGATAAAATGGCCATTCCTCAGGATTTAAATGCTGGTTTTCCATCAGCTTTGCTTAGCCGTAGACCTGATATTAAATCGGCAGAACTGGCTTTAAACGTTGCTAACGCTAAAGTTGGTGTAGCTAAGGCAAGTTTGTATCCATCTTTGGTGATTACGGCAAGTGGGGGAATTAATTCATTCAAAGCCAGCAATTGGTTTAGTGTTCCAGCATCTTTATTTGGTTTAGTTTCAGGCGGTATCACACAGCCAATTTTTCAACGAGGACAGCTAAAATCTAATCTGGAACTAGCAAAAATCGACAGAGAGAAAACGGTTATTCAGTTCCGCCAGTCGGTGATTAATGCAGTAGGAGAGGTTTCTGATGAATTAACGAAAGTGGAGAAGTTGAAAACTCAATACAGCATCGCTGAAAAAAGGGCACAGACTTTACAACAAGCTTCTAAAAACGCAAGTCTGTTATTTAAAAGCGGCATGGCGAATTATTTAGAAGTGATTACTGCGCAAGGTAATTTGCTGCAAAGCGAACTGGAATTAACCACAATTAAAACTGAACAATTGAATGCGGTGGTAGGTTTGTATCGCTCGCTAGGCGGCGGGTGGAATTAGCGTATTTGTTCACGAAATAAAGTATTAAGGGCATTTAAGATTTTTCTTAAGTGCCCTTTTGTATAAATATAGGCGATGTGGACAGCTCGCCTCTACAGAGTAACTCATACTTTTTTTATCAGTCACAAGTTGATCTGTATTCAAGCTTGCTTCGCTGGTTTGGTAATAAAAGTGATCAATAATCAATGTTTCCCGAAGCATTTGGAATATATGAGCCTGATGTAGAAAATTCGTTTGAATAAATTTTGCCCTCGGCTTGACTTATGTCAAGTCGAGGAACAGAAAAAAAATTACTTTGAATGCTTGAACCGTTACGGGTTATATATTTGTTGCCCAAAAGGTTAAACGAATGCTGCGTTTAGGAAAGATTATAAGAATTAGCCAGGCCATTGGTTGGGGCCTAATTAACGACATTAATGATCAGAATATTGGTTTTGAACTGAGCTTAATTAATATGGAATTGGTTGTCGGAGAGAATATCTGGTTCGATATCCAAATTGCCGAAGGCGGTTTAAGTGTTTATTCATTGAAGAAATTACAATTGCTGCCTGTAAAAACTAAACGTTCCATACTGCTATTGAAATAAGGCCGATTTCTGTATCTTTAATTTTATTACTTGCCTGAGCATGCCGCCAACACACCAATCTATTTCACACAATTTAAATAAGGTTGAGCCTTTTTTGAGATTTCTTTCTGCTCTTGTTGCCCTGCCCGAACAAATGAAGCGAGATATCGCCGCTAAAGTGCTTATTACCACTTTGACTAAAGGGCAGCTGATTAAAACCGATGACATGAGAAACCACATGGTTTTTCTTGCAAAAGGAGCCATCAGAGGATTTATTATGGTTGGCCGGCAAGACGTAACCTTATCCATCAGCTTGGAAAACAATGTTTTAGGTTCTCCAAATGCAGAGATTTTTACCCGAAACGAATATCCGCTAACATTACAGGCTGTGGAAGAGTGCCAGTTGATGATGATGCCTTACAGCCTCATTCCTTACCTGCAGGAAAAATATCCATCAATGGCTGTGATCGGTGAACGGTTAACAGGACTTTATTATTATGTAGCAACAGAGCGAAGTTTACTAAGTCGCCTGCCATCTGCACAGCTACGCTATTTTAGATTACTGAAAACTAATCCCGAGTTCTTCAAACGTATACCCTTAAAATATCTGGCATCTTATCTGGTCATGCGTAACGAGACATTAAGCCGTTTAAGAACTAAAAACCGCAGTGCCGGGATCGCTGAGCATGCTGACTAAATGTATCCGTTTTTTGGAGTTTTGTTAACAGTTGATCGTTTCTCGTTCAAAGCAAATCTTTAATTAGAAAATGTCAGGCCATTTAAAATGATGAAGATGGTTTCTAATATAACCAAAATCCAAGCATGTTTTGCTATTTAAACAGAACGAGCTGGAGGTATACCAGCAATCCGGAACCAAATACAAATGCGATCGCTAATATCCATAGATTTGACCTAAACTTTTTGTAATCTTCTACGTTATCGTTTGTTCTTGATTTTTCTGCTTTCTGATAAAGCAAAAAGAAAATAAAAGGGATGAAAAAGATTGCAGCCATAGAGAGAGATTAATTACCCTAAAATACAAAAATATGCTGAACTATAACAGCATTATTTAATTTTTCTTTCTTAACCCACGGATCTATAACGGTAAGTTTTTTGGATTCTTTACTGATTTTAAAAATAAAAATCCAATCACACCTGATAGTACTGATGCCGTTAATATCGCGAACTTTGCTTCAGCAACATGCAAGCTATCATCAAAAGAGAGCATGGCTATAAAAATCGACATGGTGAAGCCAATTCCTGCTAACATGCCGAGTCCTAAAATATGTTTCCATCCAGCTCCTGTAGGTAAACCTGCAAATTTTAATTTTACCGCCAGCCAGCTAAAAAACGTAACGCCAATTGTTTTGCCTAAGCATAAACCCGTTATAATTCCCAGTCCCAACGGAGAAATTAATCCCTCTAACATTTCTTTTTGAAAGGTAATGTTGGTGTTAGCCAAAGCAAAGACAGGCATGATAAGGTAGTTTACCGGGATTGTTAAGCTATGTTCCAGTTTCTCCAAAGGTGATGGAATATCCGTTTCATTTGTTGGAATCGTAAAGGCCAGCAAAACACCAGAAATGGTAGCATGGATGCCGGAATGATGAATAAAATACCAAAGAAAAATTCCGGGAATTAAATAAAATACCAGATTCTTAACCCCAAAATAATTCATCAGGCACAACAATATCATTATGCCTGTGGCCATTGCAAGATATTCAAAGCTAATCTGATTAGTATAGAAAATGGCAATCACCAAAATAGCACCAAGATCATCAACTATAGCCAGCGCTGCCAGAAAAATCTTTAAACTGGCAGGCACGTTTTTACCCAGCATGGCTATAATGGCGAGGGCAAAAGCAATGTCAGTCGCCATTGGAATTCCCCAGCCACTTTTAGTAACTGTTCCACTATTGAAGATGACGTATATTAGGGCAGGAATGAGCATTCCGCCTAAAGCAGCAATAACGGGTAAAGCTGCGCTTTTTAGTGAAGATAATTCTCCTTCTATCAGTTCACGTTTAATTTCTAACCCCACGAGCAGGAAGAATATAGCCATGAACGCATCATTAATCCAGGCGAGAATACTATAATTTACCTCTCCAAAGCCCAATTTAGTTCCTAAAAAAGTTTCGAAAGCAGCTTTAGCCGGAGTATTTGCAATTATTAATGAAATGGCAACACATAGTAAAAGCAGGAAACCTCCAACTTGTCCGGATTTAAAGAATTGTTTAAAAATATTTAGGTTGATGATTTTGGACATGAGGTAAAAGTAAGGGAAATCGAGGTGAATTCGGCTATTTGAATCTTGCTTGAGAATATCATTCCGATCCGCTGATTTTATTTTCCTTAAAGAAAATCTTCAATATTTCCTTTTCCCTCACGAATTACTTCAAACTCGCCGTTGGTGCAATCAATTACCGTTGATGCATCATTGTCTCCATAGCCGCCATCAATTACCAAATCAACTAAATTTTCATATTTCTCATGAATTAATTCGGGGTCGGTAGAATATTCTATTAACTCATCATCATCTTTTATGGATGTAGAAAGAATCGGATTTCCAAGTTCTTTTACAATGCAACGGGCAATGTTGTTGTCTGGCACACGTATCCCAACAGTTTTTTTATTCGAGCTTAAAAGTTTAGGAACATTATTGTTGGCATTGAAAATGAATGTGAATGGTCCAGGTAGCGCTTTTTTCAGCACCCTGAACGTCGTATTATCAATGGGTTTGATGTAGTCGGAGATATGTTTAAGATCATGGCAGATAAATGAAAAATTGGCTTTTTCAGGTTTAATACCCCTGATACGGGCAATCTTTTCAATGGCTTTCGGATTGGTAATGTCGCAACCCAAACCATAAATGGTATCCGTAGGATAAATGATTAAGCCACCTTTTTTAAGTACTTCTACCACTTGTTCAATGGCCTTTTCATTAGGGTTTTCCGGATAAATCTTAATTAACATAGCGTAAAAATAACAATTTAATGCTGTCAGTTGTTTAATATTCCTAATCTTTGTATTTAACAAAACATACGCTAATCTATTATTATGAGAAAAGCTTTCGTTGCGATTGCCGCATTTTTAGTTGCCCTTACTATTATGTTAGGGCTTTATCATCCGTTTTTATGGTGGACATTTATTTTTACAGGTCCTTTTGTATTACTTGGTGTTTATGATCTTTATCAGCCTAAACACAGTATCGTAAGAAATTACCCTGTTTTTGGCCGGTTGAGATATTTCATGGAAGAACTGCGACCAAAGGTTTACCAATACTTCGTAGAAAGTGATGTCAATGGTACACCTTACAACAGATTGAACAGGTCTTTAATTTACCAGCGTGCAAAAAAAGATAATGACACCATTCCGTTTGGTACACAACTTAATGTTTATGATAACGGTTATGAGTGGTTAAGCCATAGCATTGCTGCCATTTCACACCATGAATTGAATCCCGATCCTCGTGTGCTGGTTGGCGGACCAGATTGTAAAAAACCTTATTCAGCGAGTATCTATAATATTTCAGCAATGAGTTTTGGTTCGTTGAGTCAGAATGCGATTCTTGCGTTAAATGGCGGAGCGAAAATGGGTAATTTTGCCCATAATACCGGAGAGGGAGGAATTAGTGATTATCACCGTCAGCCAGGTGGCGATTTAATCTGGCAAATTGGTACCGGTTATTTTGGTTGCCGAAATGAAGATGGTACGTTTAATTATGATGCCTATGCAGAAAGGGCGGTTACCGATCAGGTAAAAATGATCGAGATTAAATTATCTCAAGGCGCAAAACCAGGTCACGGCGGGATGTTGCCGGCAAAAAAGGTTACACCAGAAGTTGCCCGGATTCGTTTGGTACCACAGGGTAAGGATATTTTATCGCCACCAGCGCATTCGGCTTTTAACACCCCCATTGGTTTACTTGAATTTGTTAAAAGATTGAGAGATCTATCGGGAGGAAAGCCCGTAGGTTTCAAGCTTTGTATCGGTCGGAAAAGTGAGTTTTACTCGATATGTAAAGCGATGGTGGAAACTGGAATTTACCCGGATTTTATTACCGTTGATGGGGGAGAAGGTGGAACCGGAGCAGCACCTCAGGAATTTTCAAATTCGGTAGGGATGCCTTTGCGTGAGGGTGTAGCTTTTGTATACGATGTTTTAAATGGATTCGATTTGAAAAAGCATATCAAAATCATTGCTTCCGGGAAAGTTTCTTCTGGCTTTGATCTTGTAAAAAACATCGCTTTAGGTGCCGATATGTGTAATGCGGCACGTGGAATGATGTTTGCTTTGGGTTGCATTCAAGCCTTGGAGTGTAACAGCAATACCTGCCCAACGGGTGTGGCTACGCAAGACCAAAGTTTAATGAAAGGGCTTGTGGTGGAAGATAAAACCGTTCGGGTGAAAAACTTTCATAACTTAACCGTAGCCAGTGCGGTAGAATTATTAGGTGCTGCGGGTTTAAAAGAGCCTTCGCAATTGAGCCGTGCCTATATTAACAGAAGAGTGAGCCAGAATGTTATGCAATCATATTTAGAAACTTTTCCTTACATACCTGCAGGCAGTTTACTGCAAACGCCTTATCCAACACGTTTCGAACTGGGAATGGCATTGAGCACATCTAAAAGTTTTGCGCCAACCGACTATAAAGTTTCGGCGGTTGATTATGCGCATGCAAATTCTTATAACGACACCATGAGTGACGACGGAATATAAATACTTGTTTAAGCTTAACTTTCTAAAGGAGTCAGTTTTCAAAAACTGACTCCTTTTTTTGTTTCATTTATTGAAGTAATAGTTTTTGTTAGATGCTTAAGTATTGAAAAGAGTGGATCGGTCTTTCTATAGCTTGTCATTTCGCACAACATTAAGAAATCTTTTAGATAAGATTGGCCCGGTTTACAAAACCCATAGTTCGCTGCAATCCATTAGAAATTATGACCGTCATCAAAACAAAAAGAGGTCAAGCTTTTTTAGCCTGACCTCTTTGATGTAGTAATTTTTTTACCCTAAACCTAATTAAAATTCTGCATTTTTAGGGAAACGAGGGAAAGCAATTACATCACGAATATTGGTCATCCCGGTTACAAAAAGCACCAAACGTTCGAAACCTAATCCGAAACCAGCATGTGGTGCTGAACCAAAACGACGGGTATCTAAATACCACCATAATTCATCCTGAGGGATGTCCATGTCTTCCATGCGTTTTGTTAAACGGTCTAAACGTTCCTCACGTTGTGATCCACCAATCATCTCGCCAATACCTGGGAACAAAATATCCATAGCTGCAACAGTCTGTCTGCCTTCGGCATCAGGTTCGTTCTGGCGCATGTAGAAAGATTTTATGTCAGCAGGATAATCCGTTAAGATTACCGGTTTTTTAAAGTGCTTTTCTACCAGGTAACGCTCGTGTTCACTTTGTAAATCGGCTCCCCATTCATCTATTAAATATTTGAATTGTTTCTTTTGGTTTGGTTTTGATGATTTTAAAATTCTAATGGCTTCAGTATAAGTTAAACGTTCGAATTCGTTAGCCAAACAGAAGTCTAGTTTTTCTAACAAACCAAATTCACTGCGCTCATTTTGAGGTTTTTGCTTGTCTTCTTCCGCCAGGCGTGTATTTAAAAATTCCAGTTCTTCTTTGCAGTTATCTAAAGCATATTTAATCACATACTTCATCATATCTTCTGCAAGCTGCATATTGTCTTCCAGATCAGCGAAAGCAACCTCAGGCTCAATCATCCAGAACTCCGCCAAGTGACGGGTGGTGTTAGAGTTTTCTGCTCTGAAAGTCGGACCAAAAGTATAAATCTGACCGAAAGCCATCGCTGCTAATTCCCCTTCCAATTGACCAGAAACGGTTAAGTTTGTAGCACGGGCAAAGAAATCCTGAGAAAAATCAACTTTTCCATCATCGGTACGTGGTGTATTATCAAAATCTAAAGTGGTAACCTTAAACATTTCGCCAGCACCTTCCGCATCACTTGCCGTAATTACCGGTGTGTGCATATATACGAAACCACGTTCGTTGTAAAACTGATGGATGGCAAAAGCCAAAGCATGTCGAACTTTGAAAACCGCGTTAAAGGTATTAGTGCGGAAACGCAAATGTGCAATTTCACGCAAGAACTCTAAACTGTGTTTTTTAGGTTGCAAAGGGAATTTTTCCGGATCACTATCACCTAAAATTTCTACTGTCGTTGCCTTAATTTCAACAGATTGTCCTTTTCCCAATGATTCAACCAGTTTTCCAGTAGCAGAAATGGCTGCGCCAGTGGTAATTCTTTTTAACAGCTCTTCAGGCAAATTATTAAAATCAACTACAACCTGGATATTGCCCATGCAAGATCCGTCATTTAATGCAATAAACTGATTATTACGGAAAGTTCTAACCCATCCCATAACCGTTACTTCTGTGTCAAATGCTGTCGACTTTAATAAATCTTTAATTTGCTGTCTCTTAATCATATTGTTATTTGTAAAAGGCGCAAATTTAGGAAAAAAGTATCAGTTAACAATTAGCACTATCCGTTTTTCAGTCATTGAAAACTGCAAACTATAAACTGCGAACTGATCTATCTCTGGCCGCTTTAAATTCTGAACCGTTTTTCCATTGCGGGAAGGTGGTTTCATTACTTAGTTTATAACCTACAGTAAAGAGGATGTTTGCGATTTGTGCAAACCCAGCAGTGTTCATTTGGGGCGAATACGCGTCAGATGGCTGGTGGTAATGTTTTTCATTGTAGCCAAGCCTTTGTTCTTGTCCCCATTTGGCACCATGTTCTTTGCTGTTGAAGCCATTTACGATGTCAATTGCCGGAACACCAACTTTAGCGAAATTAAAATGATCTGAACGATAGTAACTTCCGGCACTCGGACGGGTATCGCCAACGGCCTCCAGTTTATTTTCTTTAAGCACATTTATGATGTAATCTTCCACTTCATTCTGGCCTTTTCCTTTAATAGAGATATCCTTTGTTTCGCCATAAAATCCAAGCGCATCCATATTGAGATTAGCTACTGTTTTGTTTAGCGGATAAATCGGATTTAAAGCATAATATTCTGAACCTAATAAGCCCTGTTCTTCTCCGGTCACAGCTAAAAATACAATTGATCTTTCTGGTTTTTCTTTAGCTTTTTGAAAAGCTTTGGCAATGGATAGCATCGCTGCAACACCACTTGCATTATCTACAGCGCCATTGTAAATTGAATCGCCATTGATTTTTGGCCCGATACCAAAATGATCCCAATGAGCAGAGTACACTATGGTTTCGTCTGGTCTTTTACTTCCTTTAATGATTCCGATCACATTTTGAGAAGTGGAATATTTGTATTTATTGCTTAAACCCACCGTTATAGTTTGGTTCAATGGAACTGCTTTGAAATCCTTTTTTCGGGCATAAGCACGGATGTCTCCGGTGATTCCTGCATTAGCCAATAATTTTGTAGCTGCTTTTTCGGTCATCCATCCTTCCAGTTTACATCTCGATTTATGTTTGTCTGCAGCTTGTAGGTATAGCCTTGCACCGGTGTTGCTGTTGGTAATTACAGACCAGCCATAACTTGCAGGCTCCGTTTGGTGAATAATAATTACTCCGGCAGCGCCCTGTCTGGCCGCTTCTTCATATTTATACATCCAGCGACCATAGTATGTCATGGTATCGCCTCTAAAATACATTTTGTCTTTCGCATTAAAGCCTGGGTCGCTAATTAAAACCACAACTGTTTTTCCTTTTACATCTAAATCTTTGTAGTCGTTCCAGTTAAATTCTGGTGCTACAATACCAAAGCCGGCAAATACCAGGGGTGAATTTTTTAATTGGATGGTATCCTGTTCCCGTCTGGTAAAGGCAACAAAATCTTCAACGGCCTTAAAGGTTAGTTTTTCTTTTCCACCATTTATCTCCATATTTTCTGATGGAGTAGAGGTGACCTCCACCATCGGTACCTTTTGGATATAACTTCCATTATTGCCTGGTTCTACGCCAGCTTTCTTCAATTCTGATGAAATGTAATTAACAGTTTTGGTTTCGCCAATCGTAAATGGCCGCCTGCCTTGTAAAGAATCATCGGCTAAAACAGCAATGTGAGATTTGATTTCCTCTGGTGATATTGGTCCAAGTTTCGCCGAATCCTCATGTTGTGTACAGGCAGAAAATAATGCGGTTACGATCGATCCTGCCAGGAAGAGGTATGAAATTTTCATAATGTCTGGTGTTAAAAATTGAAAATTATGAAAATAAATATTAAAATTTTATACCTGCATAATTATTCCCGCACTTTTTCCTGCTTGGTTGTTACATTGAGCTTCCCGAAGTACCAGAACACGTCGTCGATATGTTGCTAAAAGTTCTCCGACAAGCTCAGAATAACATTTTGTGATTGGTTATATTGCTGAACTGGCAACTAGTCGCTGATAATAGTAAATTGTTTATTGTTGCTGCTGTTGTTGCTGTTGCATCGCTTCCATGTATTGCTGGTAGCTATTTTGTTTACGGGCGGGGGTTGCTAATCCTGAAGGTTTGGTATAATTCACTTCCTTTGGCTGGAAATAGTTTTCATTGTCATTGAAGTCGTCGTCATTATAGCCAACCGATACATTTACTTCCATAAGGTGTTCATAGCCACCCTTATACACACCTTTTACCGGGGAGCAATCGGCGAAGTTTCTGCCCACAGCTAAACGTACATGGTTTTCGTTGGCAATACAATTGTTGGTTGGATCGAGGCCAAGCCATCCATATTCAGGCAAGTAAGCTTCAGCCCAGGCATGTGTGGCACCTTCTCCACGCATGCCATCTCTGTTCGGACAAATGTAGCCACTTACGTAACGTGACGGAATCCCTGTTAACCTCAACATTGCGGTAAGTACGTGGGCAAAATCCTGGCAAACACCTGCTTTCAATTTTAAAATCTCTTCAATAGTGGTATCTACGGCGGTAATGCCTTTGATGTACTCAAAATTACTGAACACATGGGCACAGTATTTTATTGCCGTTTGATAAGGTGTATCATCAGGGTTTTTGATACTCAGTGCTGATTCCTTTAGTTGAATAATTCCATTGAAAGATTCTTGTCTTAAATAATCAATATAGGGCACTTCGTATTTGATAGCGTCAAGGCTGTGCCATTGCTCGCTACTAAACATGTCGTCTTGCGGCAATGGTTTAGCTGAGGTTTCCACGCTGACTTTAGAAAATATTTTAAGCTGATTATGTGGTTCGTTCTGAGTAAAAGTTCCAACCTCATTCCCATAATAATCAATGAAAATCTCAATTTCCGGACTTCCGGAAATATTCAAATCGTGTTTAATTACTTTTTGATAATCATCTTTAATCGGGAATAAGATAATCTGGTTGGCGCTATCCCGAACTGGCGACTCGTATTTATAATTTGTTATATGTTTAATTTTAAATATTGGCATGTTATATTCTGTTTTAAAATAAAGCAGTATGATTTTTACTTATGAATTTGCAAAATAATATTCGTTTAAAAGGTTTCCGATACCGAATAGTTCTGCCCGTATTTCGGTTAAATAATCATAGTGTGTACGT
>NZ_AJLG01000096.1 GCF_000258495.1 Pedobacter agri PB92 | reverse complement strand
AGCAAAAAATACTCCCTGGGTTCCTGTTTGGACCAATTAATCCCGCGAAGCGGATAATGGTAAAATGATGTGGCAAACTTTCTTTTAAAATCTCTTCGGCAGCTAAAACTACTTTACCCGAATCAGTATCAGGAAGGGTAGCGCTTTGCTCATTTACGATCTGGTTCTCATCCCCATAAACGCTTGTAGAACTGATGAGGATGACTTGTTTAGCTTTATGTTTCGAAGCCGTTAAAATCGCTTCAATCTTTTGCGGATAACTGTTTAATTCTGCTGAATTTCTTTTGGGTGGAATACAGATGAAAAGTGCATCGGTTTCGAAAAATTCAGCATCTGCAATAATCTGGTCTGGAGTAAAGTTCACTAAATAAGGTTTTATTTTTTCATCAGCTAACAAGCTCAGTTTTTCCGGAGAGGTACTAGATCCTTTAACATCATAACCTGATTCAACCAGTTTCTTTGCAAAAGCGAGTCCAAACCAACCGCAACCTAAAATGGAAATCGTTTTCAATTGAATCTCAGTTAATCGTTAATAATTTTTTGCATTTAATAATTCGAGCGATGAAACAGTTTGAACAATTAACCAAAATTAGCCTTTGCCTATGTTATAACAGGCCCGGCAGCGGGGTTCATAGCTCTCTTTTTCTCCTAATAGAACCGTATTTTCATCGGCCACTGTTCGGTAACTGTAAAGTGCGGGATTGCCACAGCAAACACAAACCGCATTTACCTTAGTTACATGCTCGGCGATAGCCATCAGGGCAGGCATTGGTCCGAAAGGTTTGCCTGTAAAATCCATATCAAGTCCGGCAACAATTACGCGAATGCCTTTCATTGCCAGCTTATTACATACCTCAGGAAGTTCATTGTCAAAAAACTGAGCCTCATCAATACCTACCACCTGGGTATTGGTACCCAATAGTAAAATAGCCGAAGCACTATCAACCGGAGTGGAATTAATGGAATTTAAATCATGCGATACCACAGCAGATTCATGATATCTGGTATCAGTCCGGGGTTTAAAAATCTCTACATTTAGCTTGGCAATCTGGGCTCTTTTTAGCCTGCGAATAAGCTCTTCGGTTTTACCTGAAACATAGATCCGCAAACCACCTCTATACTTCCTGAAAATTCGCCCCTTCTTCTAAAATTTTGTTCGCTAAATAACATGTCCGAGTTTTTATGTTCTGATGTGCTTTCTTTGATTTTTAAACCGAACAAATATCATAATTATGTGTTATTTTTGAACACATAGTTACCAACATAAATCAACCAAAAATTCGTTATCACTCTATGATGAACCAACAAGATATCTTCAAAAAAGTAGGCAATATATTAGGAGAATTAAACGATCAGTATCAATTTCTGGCTCGAAATCCTCAGCAATTAAATGATTTAGAAGTTGAGCTTTTTTTAGCGAATGCCGATTTTTTAGCTGATCATGTTCGTATCGTTCAGAAATTAAGCGACACTACAAAACAATCTATACAACCTCAGGCAGCCAACTTAACCACTGAGGAGCCAATTACTTTGGCAGATGAGATTGAAGCAGCGAAAGGATATAAGGAAGCGGAAGAGTGTTTCGATCCTGCTGAGTTGGAAGAAGTGGTTGCCGCTGAAGAAGAAGAGGAACGTGTTGACGTGAAACAGGAGCAGGAAGTGGAGGATGATGAGGAAATACACGAAGCTACTGCCGAAAAAATATTGGATAAAGACTTTTTTAAACCAGATCAGGACGATCACAGTTTTGAGTTCGTATTGGGCAATCATAGCATCGACGACAAGTTCGATTACGAAGACAAATCGGTAGAAGAAATATTCGACAGGCCTTTGAGTAAAGATGAGGAAGAGGTGCTGGCACAGAAAAAAATTATTCATGAAAAGGTAGCAGAACATTCACCGCTTGAAGATGAGGTATCGGCAACAGAAGAAGATGAGATTGGTCCTGAACCTTTTTTAATCCCACACGACGAAAAGCCAATTGTTGTTGAGGAAACCATAAAAGAAGAAATTGCTTTGGAAGCACCTGTTCCTGCCAAACCCATTGAAGCACTTAGAGATGTAGAAATGGATGAGCCAATCATTTCGCCGCCTGTTGTTGTTCAGGAGAAACCTATTTTTACGCCTGAAGCCGTTCCGGTTAGGCCACCTGTTCAACCTATTTCATCATCACCTGCACCTAGTCTAAATGATTTATTGGCTAAAACCCATGCGCAAGCAGAAGAGCCTGCGAAAGCGCCAATAGCTGATTTGAAACAAGGTATTAGCCTGAATGAAAAATTATTATTTATTAAAGATTTGTTTAAAGGTTATAACCTGGCTTATTCTGAAGCAGTTGATATTGTTAATAAGATGAACAGTTTTGAGGCGGCAGATAGTTTTTTACAAAGCAACTATGCTGTTAAAAATGATTGGGCAAGCAAACAATCAACCGTTGATCAGTTTTATGAATTGCTGAACAGAAGGTTTAGGATTTAGGGTATAAGTATAAGTCTGTGATCATAAAAATAAAGCACACTTACCTGATGCAAACTCGTCATTGCGAGCTGCTCCTTCATCAGTTGTGGCAAGCTTATTCGTTTAGTTAAAAATTAGGTTTAGCTAGGGTTTGTAATTCCGTTGTGTTGTCGGTGTATTTTAAATCTGCAGTCGGTAATGTTGAGATGATAAGCTCCGGCGAGTAAGTCCTTATTCTTTGCTCCTTAATCCTTATTCTTTGCGTCCTATTGCTTCAGCTCTAAAAGAATCCCATCCTGTTCGAATCCAGTTTGAGAAAAATAAAAAGTAATATCGTAAAGCTCCAAAGCGATGAACCTCCATAACTGATCAATGGAAGTGGAATTCCAATTACCGGAATGATGCCAATGGTCATGCCGATATTGATAAATACGTGGAAGAAAAGGATACAGGCAACGCTGTAACCATAAACTCTCGAAAACGTTGATCGCTGTCTTTCCGCCAGATTGATGATACGCAGCAGTAAAAATATATACAAGGCAATCACAATTGTACAGCCTACAAAACCCCATTCTTCGCCAATTGTTGAGAAGATAAAATCGGTGCTTTGTTCAGGAACATAACCATATTTTGTTTGTGTTCCTTCTAAAAACCACGTCCTGTCACTTGTCCTGAACCAATCGCGATTTGCGATTGAATGACATTGTATCCGGCACCCTTATTATCTGTTTTCAGGCCGAGCATTAGTTCAATCCTGCTACGCTGGTGCGGAGCCAGGACCTTCTCATAAGCCACTTTAATCAGAAAAAGGTAACCGATGGCGAATACCGTAACCAGTATGGTTGAGATGATGATTTTTTGTTTTCTGCGATTATTGTAGACGAAGAGTCCTGCGATAACCGTTATGATAGTGATCAATATCCATGTCGGAACTAAAAAGTCTGCTACGAATAGTACGATCATCCCTAGAAATATTAAGAGGAAGTATCCCGATAGTCCTTCGCGATACAAGGGAAACATAAAGGCCAGGAAGACCAGTGCCGAACCCGTATCTGGCTGAAGCATAATGAGTACCAAAGGTGCTAAAACAATTAATGCAGCAATGGCAATAGACTTGAAATCTCTGAATTTTGGATTAAAACTACCTACATACCGAGCCAGAAGAAGGGCGGTTCCGAACTTTGCAAATTCGGCAGGTTGCAGTTTAAATGAGCCAATAGCGATCCATGCCTGATTTCCTGCCACTTTATTTCCAACAACAAGCACAGCCAGAAGTAATACCAATGTTCCGCCATAAATAAAGGGGGAGAAAACATTAAACAATCTACCGTCAAACAATAAAATGGATAATCCTAATATTAAACCCGAGATAATGTAAATCAACTGTTTTCCGTAGCTGCTGCTGAAATCGAAAACACCAGCCTTATCCGGATTGTAAATAGATGCATAAATATTAGTAAAACCAATGGCACAAAGGGCAATGTAGATCAATACTGTAATCCAATCTACATTAAAAAAGAAACGGTTTCCCTGTTGGTGTTGCATCTTATTTTTCGCTCGCAGGCTTTTCGGTAATTACTGTTTTGGTTTGTTTCGGTTTTATTGCAACGCTTTGTTTAATTGTTGCTGCTCTGATTTGAATGCTATCTTTAACTTTTTTCGTAGAATCGGCTTTTTTGATTAATAAACTATCTGCCTTGGTAATCACTTTTACCGGCTTGGTTTTATCTTTCAAAACTGGCAAAAGATTTTGGTTTTTCATCCATTCTACCTGTGCTGCTCTCGAACCGGTTACCGTACCTTTTAAATATTTTTCAATCATGTAGCTAGCAATTGGCGCTGCATAAGTACTTCCGAAACCAGCATTTTCTACAATTACTGCAATAGCAATTTTTGGATTATCACGAGGGGCGAAGCCGATAAACACCGAGTGATTTTTACCATGTGGATTTTGCACGGTACCTGTTTTACCACAAAGCACCACATCAGGTATTCTTGATAAAATCGCAGTTCCCCAACTGGTGTTAACAGCATCCTGCATACCGTCAATTACAGGCTCAAAGTGTTTGGCATCAACGCCAACATAATTTTTATCTACATATTCCTTTTTAATCTTATCGCCCATGGCTCTGATTAAATGAGGCTTGATATAATACCCACGGTTTGCAATAACGGCCATGGCGTTGGCCATTTGCAATGGCGTAGCCGTAATTTCTCCCTGACCAATAGCTTGCGAAATTACATTGGTATATCCCCAACGTTTTCCATAAATTTTATCGTAGTGATCTGCCGCATAAAAATACCCTTTTCTCTCGTAAGGCATATCAATATCCAGTTTTTCGCCAAACCCAAATTTTGCAATTTTATCTCGCCAATCTTGATAGGTTTTACGCTGATTTTTCATGCCATTTTTGGTAATCAGCTTTTGAAAAACATAACAGAAATAGGTATTGCATGATCGGGCGATGCCTCTCCGCAAAGAAATAGAACCGTCAAAGTGTTCGCATTTTATTTTTCTGTTTCCAGCCTGGTAATAATGTGGACAGAAGAAAGTGGTGTTAGGATCAATTACTCCCTCCTGAAGACCCACTAATGCATCAACGGGTTTAAAAGAAGAACCCGGAGGGTAATAACCCATAATTGGGCGAACTAATGAGGGGCGATAGGGGTTACCCACGATAAATTTCATGTAATTGTTTCCCTGATCTCTTCCTACCAGAAGATTGGGGTCGTAACCTGGGCTGCTAATAAATGAAAGTATTTCGCCCGTTGCAGGTTCAATAGCCACGATAGCACCAACTTTATTTCTCATGAGTTCTTCGCCAAGCTTTTGAATCCTCATGTCGATGCCTGATATCAATCTTTCGCCAGATACCGCGTTTACATCATATTTTCCATCAGCATAACTGCCTTGAGGTGTATTATGAGCATCGTAAACAGTGTTAATTACGCCTTTTTCTCCCCTTAAAGTTTGCTCATAAGAATATTCCAAGCCACTTTTTCCCTTGTAATCGCCTGGCCGGTAAAACCCCTCTGATTTGGCAATATCAGCACTGTCAACCTCTTTAACATAGCCGAAAAGCGCACCGCCAACACTATCAGGATAATGCCTGATGGTTCTGTCCTGTGTTCTAAATCCGGGGAAACGATATAATATTTCCTGAAGTCTGGCATAACTCTGTACCGAAATCTGTTTTAAAAACGGGGTTGATTGGTAGGTAGATTTTCCTCTTGCCTTTCTTAGATTCTTGCGCACATCCTGAATGGAAATTTCCAATGCCTGGGCAAGACCTAAGGTATCAAATGCTTTAACCTCGTTGGGAGTAACCATTAAATCATAAACAGGTTCGTTTTGTACGATAACCTTTCCATTTCGGTCGAGAATAGCGCCACGAGCCGGGTATTTATAAATTTTACGCAGAACGTTACTTTCTGCGGAAAGGAAGTATTTATCGCTCGCAATTTGGATATAAAATAGCTTTCCGAGTAAAATCAGGGCGATTACAATAAATAATCCTTGAACGATATATTTTCGGTTAAATAATTGATCCATTAGCGGGACGTTCTTTTATAGAATATAAACTCTACCAATAAAATAATAAGCAGTGTAAAGATACAACTTAAGCCGCATCTCATTAAGGTATAACCAATTTCAGTTACCTTAAATGTTTCTAAAAAGAACAGCACCAGGTGGTGAGCGATAACACAAAGAAACGCATATAATGAAAACCATTGGAAACCCATATAACTTAACGAAGGTTCCGGGTCATCAATTGCGTCTCGGTTTAAACTTATGGAAATAAAAGAAATTCGAACAAAGGAGAGCACTATGCAAGCTGTTGCATGAACACCCATGGTATCATAAAATGCATCTAGTGTTAACCCGGTTGCAAAAGCTAATGCGTATAATAAGATGTTTGGAATCCCGAAGGGAAGCAATAACAAGAAAAGAACGTAAATAAACGGCGTAGATAGATCGTAAAAGCCCATATTTTTGAGCAGGAAAACCTGAACAAAAAGCAGCAAAACCCACCTGATAATATTGACAATTATTATTCTGCTATTCATTTGGTTTAATCAAACTTTCTAAAGCCTTTTGTTCTTCAGCCCTCTTATCTTTTACCACATAAACATATTGCAACGTGCTAAAATCGGTAAATAAATTTAATTCTCCGGATAGGAAATTATCGTTAGTGGCAACTTTGGGTTTGATGATTCTACCAACCAAAATGCCTGCTGGAAATGAACCAAATCCTGATGTTATGATCGAATCCCCCACATTCATTTTAATGTGATTGGGTACTTCTTTAATCAAAGCTTTCCTGATATCAAAATTTCCATCGCCCCAAACCAAAGAGCCCAATGCATTATTCTTTTTCAATGAAACACTGATGCGGGTGTCTTTATGCAAAAGCGATTGTATGGTTGCCAAATGTTCGGAAACGTCGCGAACGAGGCCAACAATGCCGCGTTGAGGAGCAATGACTGCCATCCCTGCTTTAATTCCATCTAAACTCCCTTTATTAATCGTCATGACATTATTGCGGAGTGTGATCGAATTTTTAACAACCTTTGCCGCAAGATAAGTGTACTGCTGGTTAGTTAAGGTATCAATTACTTTAACATCCTTTGAGGTATCAACGGTTGTCAAACTCAGGAGGCTGGTTTTGAGTCTGGCATTTTCTGCCGCCAAACTATCATTTACCATCCCCAGGTTTAGATACCTTTTGAAAACATTCAGTCGCTCATAAGCCGTACCCACAATTTCATTAGACGAATTTAAGGTAACACTGCGCTGGTAAGCATTATTCTTTACCGTAAGATATATTCCAATGATAAAAAAGATGATAAACAGGAAAAATGCGTTGTATCTGCTGATGAAAATCCAAAGGTTACGCATTTAAGTTCTAAGTTATAGGTAATACGTTGTAAGTCAAAAACGTAAAACGTAAAACTTACAACGTAAAACTTGATTATTGCATTAAAAATTTATAGCCACCAATGTTTTTAAGGGCGATACCTGTTCCGCGAACCACTGCACGAAGCGGATCTTCAGCCACATGAACAGGTAATTTGGTTTTCGCAGCAACACGTTTATCCAGACCTCTTAATAATGCACCACCGCCTGTTAAATAAATACCGGTTTGGTAAATATCTGCAGAAAGTTCAGGTGGAGTAATCTCCAAAGCCTTTAAAATTGCTTCTTCAATTTTGGAGATCGACTTATCTAAACAGTGTGCGATTTCTGTGTATGAAACGGTGATTTGTTTCGGAACGCCAGTCATCAAATCACGACCTTGAACCGCAAAATCAGCAGGCGCATCCTGTAATTCAGGTAAAGCAGCACCTACTTCAATTTTAATTTTCTCAGCTGTACGGTCACCAATCATAATGTTATGCTGGCGGCGGATATAATTTACGATATCAGAGTCGAAGTTATCTCCCGCAACGCGGATAGATTGATCGCAAACGATACCAGATAAAGCAATAACGGCAATTTCTGTCGTACCACCACCGATATCGATAATCATGTTACCCATCGGTTCTTCCACATCGATTCCAATACCTACAGCAGCAGCCATAGGCTCATGGATGAGGTAAACTTCTTTTGCTCCGGCAATTTCAGCTGAATCGCGTACGGCACGTTTTTCTACTTCAGTAATACCTGAAGGAATGCAAATTACCATACGTAACGATGGGAACATCCAACCTTTACCACCGTTTAACATGCGGATCATGCCTTTTATCATCGCCTCTGCGGCGTTGAAATCGGCAATTACACCGTCTTTTAAAGGGCGAACTGTTTTAATATTATCGTGGGTTTTACCCTCCATTTGCATCGCCTGACGACCTATAGCGATAACTTTATTTGTAGTACGATCAAAAGCAACAATAGATGGTTCATCTACAACTACTTTGTCATTATGTATAATCAGGGTATTCGCAGTGCCTAAATCGATGGCAACTTCCTGCGTAAACCAATTGAATAATCCCATGTATGAGTTATATTTTCTTTAATTTGTTAAATCTATACTATTCCTAATGTAAAAATAGGTTTTTTATTGTTTAGTCAGTTAGTTTTTTGGTTGGTGCGATTTTTGGCTTTCTAGTTTTGGGCGAAGATCCTAAACAACCAATCAAGCAACAACTAAACTAGTGCTTAAAGTGTCTTACGCCGGTAGTTACCATTGCAATTCCTTTTTCATTTGCTTTTGCTACAGAATCTGCATCTTTGATTGAACCGCCTGGCTGCAAAACAGCAGTAATGCCGGCATCAGCAGCAATTTCCACACAGTCAGGGAAAGGGAAAAAAGCATCAGATGCCATTGCAGCGCCTTCAACGCTGAAACCAAAAGATGCCGCTTTTTCAATCGCTTGTCGAAGTGCATCAACCCTTGAGGTTTGACCCACACCACTGGCAATTAGTACATCATCCTTTACCAAAACTATTGTATTCGATTTAGTATGTTTTACAATTTTATTTGCAAAATGCAAGTCTTTCAATTCCTGCGCTGTTGGTGTTTTATCTGTAACGGTAGTCATTTGTTCAGGACCTTCAATAACTAAATCTTTATCCTGTTCAATTACACCGTTTAGTAAAGTTTTAAATTGTTTTTTGCTTAAATCAACATTGTTTCGCTGCAAAATTACGCGATTTTTCTTTTTGCTGAATAATTCTACCGCTTCTGGTTGATAAGATGGAGCAATTAAAACTTCAAAAAACAAATTGTTAATTTCTTCAGCAGTTGCTAAATCAACCTCAACATTGGTAATTAATACACCACCAAAAGCTGAAACCGGATCACATGCCAAAGCATCGATCCAAGCCTGTTTTACAGTTGGGCGTGAAGCAATACCACAAGCATTTGTATGTTTTAAGATCGCAAAAGTTGGATCTTGAAATTCGTCAATTAATGCCACAGCAGCATCAACATCAACCAGGTTATTGTATGAAAGTTCTTTTCCGTTTAATTTTGTGAACATGGCATCTAAATCGCCATAGAATACCGCCCCTTGATGAGGGTTTTCACCGTAACGCAATGTCTTAGCGTCAGTTACACTTTGCTTGAATACTTCAATTGGCTCTTCCTGGTTGAAATAGTTAAAAATTGCAGTATCGTAATGAGAAGAAGTATGGAAAGCAGTTTTAGCAAAGGCTTTACGCTGTGCTAATGTTGTTTCTCCGTTTTGAGCTTCTAATTGAGCTTGCAGGGTAGGGTAGTCATTTTTAGATGCAATAATAACAACATCATTAAAATTTTTCGCAGCAGCACGAATTAATGAAATTCCACCGATATCAATTTTCTCAATAATTTCTTCAGCCGTACCACCAGCTTTAACGGTTTCTTCGAAAGGATATAAATCAACAATTACCAAGTCAATTTCAGGAATTTCATAGGTTGCAATTTGCTCCTGATCACCTGTTAAACCTCTGCGATTTAAAATGCCGCCAAAAACTTTTGGGTGCAAGGTTTTTACGCGTCCACCTAAAATTGAAGGGTATCCCGTTAAATCTTCAACAGCCGTAACTGGTAAATTTAAGTCTTTAATAAACTGTTCAGTGCCTCCAGTTGAAAATAACTGTACGCCCTGATCGGCTAATAATTTTACCAATGGCGCTAAACCATCTTTATAATATACTGAAATTAAAGCGTTTTTGATTTTAATGGGTTGACTCATTTTACCGTAAATTTTGAGCCGCAAAGGTAATAAAACAGGATTGTTTTTTTGTTATGCTAAGCGTAAAAAATGGATCAAGTTATTTTAAGCTGCTTGTGTGATTTATCAGGTGAGTTTTTATGCTGAAATAGATAGTTTCTTAAAGGATGGCGAACCAGTAACTAACTTTTAGCACTTTTTTTAACCGGATACGGTTGCCCAACATCATTATGCGGCAGGTGATAAAGTAATGCTCATTTTTTATAACGAAGAAACTTAAGGTCTCTACTTTGTAGTTGTTAATTGTGCTAGTGATTTATTGATTCCTCATTTTGGGGAATTAATTGCGCATTAGTAGCTTTTCTTAAACCTATACTGATTAATTAAGCTGCATTGGCATTACCTAAGGCTTGGCTTTGTTTTTGTTTATGGGATTGGTCATGAATATCTCTATTATTGACGATCACAAGATTCTCTCAGAATTATTAAAATTATCGCTTTCGGAATTTGATTTTATCAAGTCCGTTAATTTATATAGTGAACCCGAAAAGCTTTTTGCACATCTTGATATTTTTCCTCCTGATATTCTTATCACCGATATGTTGATGCCAGATATTACAGGTATTGACATTATCAAAGCATGCAGGAAGACGAAAAGCAAATCAAACTTAAAAATCATTGTTCTTTCGACAGTTAAAGATGTTAATTTGATTAAAAATTCTTTTGGTGAAGGTGCTAATGCTTATTTGTGCAAAGATGCTTCAGTAGCTGAGCTGATTGATGCCATTAATACGATATCAAAGGATGAAAATGCCATCTATGTCGGCGAAAGCCTCAAAAATATTTTAGTCGAATTTCAACTTTTTGAGAAAGGAAAAGTACATCTTTCGCCCAGAGAAAAAGAGCTTCTAAGTCATGTTTGCCAGGGAGAAACTGTTAAAGAAATTGCAGATAAGCTAGATTTAAGCATCAATACCATCCAAAGTTATATGAAACAACTTATGCGTAAGATGCAGGTGAACAGAACACCAGATTTAATTTTGAAAGCTATTAAACAAGGGCTGTTTTTTCCAAATCAGATTCATTAAAAGGCATTAGCGGCACGGTAGCGTTTACAATGGTTCCGGCAGGATTACTCATAATCATAAGCTGGCCGTTAATAAGGTGCAGACCTGTCCTTAAGTTTTGTAATCCAAGTCCATTAATTTCATTGTTGGTCATACCTTTTCCGTTGTCTTTAATCTCTACACTGAAATGATCGGGCATGAATATGATACTGATCGAAACATGGCTCGCCTTTGCATGTTTAATTACGTTAGATAAGCTTTCTTTAATCAAGTAATAAATTTGCTGAGAAACCTTTGGACTTAGATATCGATTCACTTCATCTTTATTATAAATAGTTTCGATTGCAAAAAAATTAAAATTGCTAAACCTTTGCTTCATGGTTTCGAGGTAGAGGTCGATATTATAGTAGTTCTCTTCCTTTTCTGTTCTAATGCCGGATAGGAGGTGGCTATAATCCCTGGTCTCTTTATATATACTTTGAATTTCCTGATCAATTTCAAGGAGGTTTTTGAATTCATTTTCAGATGAAGCTTTTTTGAGTTTATCCTCAATATAGTAACGTAAAGCCACTAGGTTTCCACCCAGGTCATCGTGTAGTTTACGGCCGATTGCCGCCCGTTGTTGTATAATGGCCTGTGCTTTTTCATTTTCTAGCTGATGGTCTTGCATCAGTAGAATATCCGAGGCTTTTTTCTTTTCAATTTCGACCGCAAATTCTTTCTGACTCACTTCTGCCTGGGCACGGTATCTTTCCTTAATACTCTCCCTAATTTGCCAGCCAACTGCCAGTGAGAAAAATATAATGTCGCTAAAAAAACCTAAGGCAATAAATGAAACATGGCTAAGCCCAAAAATGTAACCCTGGGTGTAATAGCTTAACGATGTGAAAATATTAAAGCCAACTATAAGGATACTTCCGATAAAAACATAGTTTTTTACATCACGTTCTTTATTAATGAAAAGCTGATAGATGAGGTAACCAAATATAAAAAAGAAATAGCCATCCATGAGTAGTCCAACAGTTTTAGCCATTTGAACATATTCAATAGGGAAAAAGAAATAAGGAAAACGTAAAGCGAAATAAACTGGCGTAATTAAATAGGTTCTTTTGGCCATTACATATATCCTGGTTTCCTTATTTTTTGGGATACCAATAACCAATACCAGAAAGTTAAGGTAGGCAAGTAAAGATAACCAAAACACCCCTGAGCTGATGAGGTATTGCAAGCTCGGTACTTTAAAGGTTTTAGAAGGAACCATAGTTGTTGCCAACACCAGATACGCGAGACCAAGCCATAAGTAGATGGTATAACCACCGACTAGCTTTAGTTTGCTGAAGGCGTAAAGAATAGTATGGTAAATGGCAATGATGAGGATTGCGCCGATTGCGAAAAGGGGAATTAGATCATCAATATCAAAATTGTAAAGCAAAGTGCGGCAAAAATAGTTGGTGTATTCCAGAATATTCTAGCAAAAATAGTTCCTGATAACGTCTTTCATAAACAGTTATTGCTTGCGTTTTGATATGATTTTAATTTGATGTTAGACTTAAGTCTTTCAGTATGAGTTAGTGATCTTATTAATCATAGTATTGGATTATTTCCTTTAAATGGGAAAAAATAGGTTTTTTAAATGAATAGGGAAGATTTAATTTTATAAGATAGCGGGGAAAAACGGGGAAGTTTTTCCTGATTTTTTAGATTGATATTTTTCCTACAAGCTGATGACCTCCAATCTGAGGAGCGATAGCTCTGCGATTTTTAGCTTTTTTTTCCGATTTAATTCAAGCAATCTTTATTCTCCGCAGAAGAGTTGCTGCAAAGTGTCAGCAATAATCAAAAATTATGCTTTTTGTCTATTTATTAATAAACCTATAATTGGGTAGTGACAATACCCTTTTTTTGGGGTAATTAGAATCTTTAAAACTCCTTTTGGAATTTATTCCCTCGCTCTGCAAAATTTCTTATTGCTTAACAACTCGCATTAATTTTTTAATAATAGACCTGTAATTCGCTTTAAAGCAAAGCGTTTCATGCAATTCTAATTTATCATTTGGTTTTTTCTGCCATTCGTTAAAATATCCATGTAATCCTTTTTGCTCAAATAATTCGAATTGTACTACCCCTAATTTGGGGTATTGATTTGGTTTTTTGGGTATTATTTGATGAATCATTTAACAAGAAATTTGCAAGTAATATGTAATCCTGTTTTTTACAATTCATTACCAGTATTTATTAAAACATCTAAACATATGAAAACACAATTACGCTTTCTTCTAACTATGTTATTTACTATTTCAGATTTTCTAAAGCGTTATGCTATTAGAAACATCAATGTTGGTTGCTTTTCATCTTTTGTAAGTGATATAGCGGCTGCCTATCAACATAGTTTCGTCTTTATTTATCCTTATCAACATGCACTAAACAGACTTAGGGCAGGGAAACATTTGCTTAGTTAATACGCTTCACCGCGATAATAAATTAGCAAAAGTTAAACAACAATTTTTTTTAAAGAACTATTCAAATGCCTGATGTACAAATTGTATGGGCGTTTGCTTACGCATTATATCAAACGCCAACTATTGGCACTCAAATTTTCTTCTATAAAAACAAATAAAAATGACACAAAAATTTCCTTTTCAAATCCTGGATGGCTGGATTATGCTATTGATGCTATTCCTCTTGATAGATTATCAGGGCTTTGCAAAATATAGAAATATTGCAGCTAAACCTGACCATGGATTTATAATTGACGACTTCAGTCTAAAAGTTAGCGGAAGAAATAACCGATTTGTTAAGGCTTTTGAAGTCAGAAGTAGGTATGCTTCGCAATTGGCAAATAGCCTGCATCACTCCAGGTATAGGACTGCAGCCTACTATGTAGCTAAATATTTCGAGGAAATAGCAACGAAGGCTATATCGATAACACCGAGAATAAGTGTCCTGCAAAAGGCATCATTTGAAAACTTCCTTTATGGTTTTCGAAATCCATTGATTAACAAAGTATTTAACCTAAATGAGTCTTTAGCATGAGAGAAATAAATTTTATAAAATTATTGCTTCTTTTCATTTTTACATTATTTGTAAGCAATGAAACTTTTGCCCAAACATGTGGAAGTGTTGGAAGCATCACATCAAATATTACTACCTCAGCAAATACTTGTGCGGGGAATGGAAGTATCAAAGCATCTTTTAATGCGACGCCTAACACAACTATTCAACTGCTATTAAACGGTTCTATACTTCAATCAACAATTAATCCATCCAGTCCTTTTACTTTTTCAAACTTACAGGCTGGAACTAATTATCAGGTGAGATTTGTTTGTTCGTTAGATAACAGCATTGTATACGGTAGCACATCAAACCTGAATGTGGCGGATAACTATGTGCCAATTTCTAATGCAGATATTGCCGTTTCTAACGTTTGTACAAGCTTTACTCAAGGCGGTACTATTACTGTGAACAGTGTAGCTGGCGGAAATGAGCCATACCAGTATTCTGTTATCCAAAATACCAACCCAAATTATAATGACGCATTGAGTACTTATTCCAACAATCCTGTAGCGAACGTTTCAGCTTTTGGAACCTACCAAATACGTATAAAGGATGCTTGCGGGAATTATACAACATATACAAGAACAATATCAGCGACTATACCAGAAATAAAACTTTTCTGGATGCCAAAGAAAGTTTGTGGAACGAATACCGCAAGCGGTAGTTTTTGGTATGCCACCACTGGAGCAAATGCTGTTGCGGTCTCGCAAAATACAATTAAGAATAACGGAGGCTTGAAGCTGATTATAAGAGATACTGATGCATCCGGGGCGATTTTATTTAACGGGACTTATGATGGCACTAATCCATTCATATATACCGAAAGTCCATCACATAAATATTATATTCAGTCAACCAATTCTTGTGGTCTGGTTTCATCATATACTCATGATATGAATGGAGGAGATTTCCCGGAATTCGGAACGATTAAAGCATTTGTTAGAAATTCGGGTTGTGGCGCTGCAGAAACAATGACGGTTACCGCTAATACAAATAATTCTTATTGGAATTACCCGGTTAAAGTAACAGTTTCAAATTCTTTAAATGCAGTTGTTTACACCAATACAAACGTAGCGTATAATTCCTCTTGGTCTACAGCAGCGTTACCATTAGGAACATATACGGTAACGTATACTGATCAGTGCGGAAACACTGCTACAGAAACGGTTAACAATCCAACATTTGCGGGTGCCGGGTCATTAGTCATACGCGATTACTTAAATTATGTCTGTTCGGAGATAGGTCCGCTTACGCAAACCGGAACTACTCAGTTAATTGTTCAGATTAATGGTTACCAGCCAGATAGAGACCATACTACAGTAACCATAACTGCGGGTCCATCAAATGTAGGAGTAAATGCTAGTTTATGGAATAATCAATACTGGGGTTGGACCAATGTTATTCCAGGAACATATACTATTGAATATACATCGTGTGGAACAACTAAAACAGCGACGATAAATGTTGCTCCGGGTTCGAGAGTACTGCAACAGAGTTTAACTTCTACTGCTCAGTCTTTCTGTTCACAAGGTGGCACCATTACTTCAAATAAAGTATATAATGGTTCTTATTCAAGTTCAGTAGACTTGTTAGATGCGGCAGGCAATGTTTTACAAAACAGCGTCACCGGTACTTTTAATAACATTCCTGCAGGCACTTATAGCACGAGAATGCGAATTTCTTACTGTGCCTCGGGCGTGTATTATGTAAATGGTAATACCGTTACCATTACAAATAGCAGCACTGGTCCAATAATTTCGTCGTCAACAGGTGTGGTATGTGAGGATGCGGCAGGAAACCCATCATCAACAGGCTCCGCTTATCTGGTGTTAAACGGCGTGGCACCGCTTACCCTCAAATATAAACCGCAAGCTTCATCTAATTGGGTTACGATTGATAATGCAACATTAAATACTGCAATAGACAACCTGAATGCGAATACCGTTTATGATGTTCAGCTTTTTGATGGATGTGGAGGAACTTCTAATTCAACTGTTTCCATTAATACTATTGGAGCATTAAGTACATCAAATACCGTTCATCCGTGTTTGAACAAGCCTTATAATTTGGAAATGCCTTATTATGCAGGGGCATCATATGTATGGACAAATCCTCAGGGAAGTGTGGTGTCAAATAACAGAATTTATTCTTTTGCTAATTTTGATGCAAGTTACAACGGTAAATATACCTGTAAAATTACATGGGGAAGTTGCGTAACAAGATATGTAAATGTCACATTAGATGCTGCTCAATGTAATTCTTCGCTAAGTATAAACGCCGTTGATGATAATTTTGGCCCTGTGAATATACCATCTAGCACTTTGGTAGTTGGTAATGTTTTCACGAACGATAAATTAAATGGCGCTGCTGTTACTGCTCCGCAGGTAATCATTACGCCATTGGGCACAATACCATCAGGAATCATGCTCAATACTACTACCGGCGAAGTATCTGTAAACGCCGGCACTCCTGTAGGCACGTATACTTTCAAGTATAAAATTTGTGAAGTAGCTAACGCAAGTAATTGTGATGATGCAACTGTAACAGTTCAAGTTGCATTAGTGTGTTCAGGTGAATCTTCACTTTTAAATAACGGAACATTTGTCGTAACACAAAGTGGAGGAAATGGTCAGCAAGCTTTTGTTGCTGATAACAATGTTATTGCTGCCAATTATTGGCAAACTACTGCTGCCGGACAGTCGATCACCATTGACTACGGTCAATCTCGTATCATGAATGGATTGACGTATTACCCAAGTTCAACCGGTAGTAAGGTTTTAGGTTATACTATTCAAGCTAGTACTGATAATGCAACGTTCGTTACTGTAGCAACAGGAAGTTTCCCGAACTATTCAACGACTAATCTAGCCGATAAAGGAATTTTCAATAACGTAATATTTACAAGTCCGGTAAATGCAAGATACCTTAGGATGGTAGTTGCCGATGCTAACAAAAGAGTTGCCGAAATTGTTCCCATCGTTTGCGGAAACACACCTATTAAAATCATATGTGATAATGTTTCTTTAATGAGTAGTGGATCAAATGCGACCGCTACAGATAAATTACCAGTTAGAAGCTTAGACAATAATTGGACTGTATTTCCTATTGCGGGAGGAACAGCATCTCCTACAACGAGCGCTTACAATTACAGTACGATATCGAATGCTCATTTTGCCCCAGCAGTTGTAGTAGGAAAGGTTATTAACAATCCCCCGTTTGTATGGGCTTCCAGTCCTTTTGGTAATGCAGAGTGGATTTCTGCTACACAAAATGGTCAGGATAATCAAAGTCAGGGCTTGGTTACAGGTGCTGATAACACCATGCCGAATACCTATTTTTATAAATATAAATTTAACATCACTGATCCTGCTATTGTTAGTTCATTAAAACTTAGATTAGATTACTATGTAGATAACAACATTGTTCGTGTATATGTTAACGGCGTTGATAAAAATATTAGCTCTAATGATGCTCAGGGATATTTAAATGGTCATCAAAGGTCTACTTTAATTACGAGCGATTTTGTTTTAGGAGCAAATGAACTTGTCGTACAGATATTCTCTACGCCAGGTTTTGAAGGACTATTGGTGCAAGGAATCGGCACCTGCCCGATACCTGGTATTTCCGTAACAAAAGATGGAGCATATCATGATACCGATGGAAACGGTGTAACAAATGTTGGTGACCAGATTAAATATAATTTCGTAGTTACCAATACTGGAAATACACCACTTACAAATGTAACTATCGAAGATAATAATGCAACGGTAACAGGTGGACCACTTGCTGTGTTACCAGTTGGCGCATCAAATAGCACAACATTTACTGCAATACACACGATTACGGCAGCAGATATTGTTGCCGGCTTTGTCTACAATTTGGCAACGGTTAAAGGAACTGATCCTGATGGAACTGTAGTAACTGATACGTCAAGCGATCCAACGCCTTGCGCCTCTTGTCCTATAAACCCATCTTGTCCGGATTGTACAATCACTCCGATAAATAGTACAACAGCTGTTGATGATACTTATAATACAACTGGAAATACACCTGTTTCAGGAAATGTGCTGACGAATGATATTGATTTGCAGGGTCATACGTTAACCGTAACAAGTAATACCTCTCCATCAAACGGTACAGTAATAGTGAATGCTGATGGAAGTTTTA
This sequence comes from Pedobacter agri PB92, assembly GCF_000258495.1. Classification (GTDB taxonomy): domain Bacteria; phylum Bacteroidota; class Bacteroidia; order Sphingobacteriales; family Sphingobacteriaceae; genus Pedobacter; species Pedobacter agri. The sequence goes on along the minus strand of NZ_AJLG01000096.1, from coordinate 500 downwards.
CTTATACCCCTAATCCAACTTTTACCGGAACAGACACTTTCACTTACACGGTTTGTGATAATGGAATTCCACAAGCGTGTGATGTAGCAACAGTGACAATAAATGTTGCGCCGGCTACAGACCTTTCAATTACCAAAACAGTAAACAATGCCACACCAAGTGTAGGCAGCAATGTGACCTTTACTGTCACCGCGACCAACAACGGACCAAGTGCGGCAACGGGTGTAAGCGTAACGGAGAACATCCCAACGGGATACGAAGTAGTAAGTGTTACACCGAGCACCGGCAGCTGGACTGCACCGAACTGGTCGATCGGCAACCTGGCCAACGGCGCAAGTGCTACCTTAACGGTTGTGGCTAAAGTAAAAGCAACAGGCGTTTATGCCAATACGGTAACAATCACTGGAAACGAAACGGATCCAACGCCGGGCAATAACACTGATACGGAAGAGCCGACACCATCAGCGGTAAGCGACCTTTCAATCACCAAGTGTGTACGT
>NZ_AJLG01000095.1 GCF_000258495.1 Pedobacter agri PB92 | reverse complement strand
ACACACTGGAAAATTTCTCAATTATTTCAAACGTTTGAAATGTCTACGCGACTGGATTTATTGCCCTCTCACTATAGAATCAAGGATTTTTAATCTGTAGTTTTTATAGATTCGCCAACTCAGGCATGGAGGGTAACCACAAATGCACCTGTCAGAACTTTAAATTATGAAACGGTTATGTATCAGTACTTCTGTGTATAAAACATTGATAATGAATTATATCTAAATTTTGCTCAAATTTAGTCGGGCGGTGGAAACACCGTCCGTTAATTAATTGTTAGTTTTGAAAAGATCAATTAATTAACAAGCCAGATTATTTATGCTAAAATCAACCTATCGAATTATTTTAATCTGTTTATCGCTCTTCACATCAATGGGTTACGCCCAGGTTAGCACCATTCAAAATATTCAGGGTAGAAATATTCAAAGCCTGAATGGCAAATGGAATTATATTATCGATCCTTATGAAAACGGTTATTATGATTATCGGCATCAACCTTTCGATCAAACTAAAACAGGAACGGGCGGCTTTTTCGATGACCGTGAGCAGAAAGATAAGTCGGAACTGATTGAATATAGTTTTAATGGTTCGCCACAGATGAATGTGCCGGGCGACTGGAATTCGCAGGCTGAAAAACTGGAGCTTTATGAAGGTACAGTTTGGTTGCGTAAAAAATTCGATGCCAAGCCCGAGAAAGGAAAAAATATTTTATCTATTTCGGTGCCGTAAATTATGAGGCTCATGTTTATCTAAATGGGAAAAAACTTGGCGTTCATAAGGGTGGTTTCACACCATTTCAATTTGATGTAACTAATAAACTTAAAATTGGCGAAAATTCAGTCGTGGTAAAGGTAGATAACACCAGGAAACCTGATGAAATTCCAACAACTAACACCGACTGGTGGAATTATGGTGGCATTACCCGAGATGTTTACCTGGCAGAATTTCCCGATCACTTCATTAGTGATTACAAATTACAATTGGTTAAAGGCAACAATAACTTGATTAATTTTTCTTTGAGATTAGCAGATGCAACTGCCGGTCAGGAAATAACCTTATCAATTCCCGAATTGAAGTTGGAGAAAAAGTACAAAACTGATGGTGAAGGGAAAATAGACGATGAATTTACGTGGAATAACTTAAGTCTTTGGTCACCAGAAAATCCAAAGCTTTACGAGGCAAATATCAAATCTGATAAAGAAAATATCAATGATAAAATTGGTTTTCGTACGATCGAAGCGAAAGGCGATAGTATCCTGCTAAATAATAAATCAGTTTTTCTCCGTGGGATATCACTTCATGATGAAAATCCATTAATCGCTGGTCGCTTACGCTCCAAAGGTGATATGAGGATGATGCTGCAGTGGGCTAAAGACATGAACTGTAATTACGTTCGATTGGCACATTATCCGCATAATGAAGACATGATTCGCCTGGCGGATGAAATGGGCTTAATGGTCTGGGCGGAAGTTCCCGTCTATTGGACCATTAACTGGACCAATCCAGCGACCTACGCCAATGCAAAGCAGCAGTTAACTGACCTCATTCTTCGGGATAAAAACCGTGCAAGTGTAGTCATCTGGTCAGTTGGCAATGAAACACCTTTAAGCGATGCCCGATTAAGTTTTATGAGCAATTTGGTAGAAACCGCCCGCAGTTTGGATGATGCCCGATTAATTGCTGCTGCGCTTGAGGTGCACCGCGAAGGCAATACCATGGTATTAAACGATCCACTTGGTGAAAAAATTGATTTGGTAAGTTTTAATGAATATGCCGGTTGGTATTTTGGAGGAGTACCAAGTGAGATAACAAAAATTGATTTCAATATTAAATACAATAAGCCAGTAGTTATAAGTGAGTTTGGTGGCGATGCTCTAGCAGGTTTTCATGCTGATGAAAATACACGTTGGAGCGAGGAATACCAGGAAGCACTGTATAAAAATCAAATTACCATGTTATCTAAAATTAAATCACTTAGAGGGATTACGCCATGGATTTTAACAGATTTCAGATCGCCTCGCCGGCAGCACCCGATCTATCAAAATTTTTGGAACCGTAAAGGTTTGATTTCAGAAACCGGCGAAAAGAAGAAAGCCTATTTCGTGCTGAAGAATTTCTACAATCAAATGCAGGAAAAATATAAATAAAGTTGAAATATAATAAAGTAGTAAATACTGAATGATAAACAGTTACCTGCGCTGTTTAAAAATGATACGTAATAATTATGTTTTTGTGACTTAAATGAATGATTTATTCGGAAATTCGAAGTTCAAAATAAAATGAGTTCGCCAGCCTTTTGGCGTATTACGTAAATAAATAATAATAATGAAACAAAATTTGAGCATGTTATTGATTTTGGCAACCGCATTCACGGCAACTGCGCAAAACAAAAAAAACGTAAGAACAGTTACAAAAACCGTTCAAACGTATGCTGTAGGCAATAAAAAAGTAACGGTTTACACGACTGCGGAAAAATCTGATTATCGATTGAGCAGAACTGAAACCTTAAATTTTGTAGAAAATAAGCAGCCTTTTGAAACAGAGCCAACCATCTTTGTTGATCCTATGATAAAATATCAAACATTAGTAGGTATAGGAGGTGCATTAACCGATGCTTCTGCAGAAACTTTTGCCAAGCTTTCGAAAAAAAATCAGCAGGAATTATTGTCTGCATATTATAATAAAGATAAGGGAATTGGCTACACGCTTGCCCGTACCAACATTGCAAGTTGCGATTTCTCAAGCGGAAGCTATACTTATGTTCAGGATAATGATAAAGATTTAAAAACCTTTAGTGTGGCACATGATGAGCAATTTAAAATCCCATTAATTAAACAGGCAACTGCTGCAGCTGGTGGTAAGCTTACTTTATATGTTAGTCCGTGGTCGCCACCAGCATGGATGAAAGATAATAACAGCTTAATTAAAGGCGGACATTTATTACCACAGTATCGTCAAAGCTGGGCAAATCACTATGTTAAATTCATTAAAACATATGAGGCCATGGGTATGCCAATCTGGGGCTTGTCAGTTCAGAATGAACCGATGGCAAAACAGATTTGGGAGTCATGTGTGTACACGGCAGAGGAGGAACGTGATTTTATCAAAAACTTCTTAGGCCCAACGCTTCACAAATCAGGTTTAGCATCTAAAAAATTAATCGCCTGGGATCATAACCGTGACCAGATTTTTCAAAGAGCAAGTACCATTTTAAATGATAAGGAAGCTGCGAAATACGTTTGGGGCATCGGTTTTCACTGGTATGAAACATGGACGGGTAGCGGAATGCAATTCGGGAATGTTCGCCAAACACATGAAGCCTATCCGGATAAGGCCTTAATTTTTACTGAAGGATGTAAAGAAAAATATGATGTTAAAAAGTTGGATGACTGGACGCTGGGTGAACGTTACGGATATTCAATGATAAATGATTTTAACGCCGGTACTGCAGCCTGGACAGATTGGAACATCCTATTAGATGAAAATGGTGGGCCAAATCATGTTGGAAACTTTTGTTTTGCACCAGTACACGCTGATGTTAAAAATGACAAGTTAATTTATACTAATGCTTACTATTACATGGGGCATTTCTCAAAATTTATCCGTCCGGGTGCTAAGAGAATTGGTACGGCCTCAAGTCGTGATTTATTACAGTCTACTGCATTTTTAAATACAGATGGAAAGTTAGTCGTTGTGGTGATGAACCAATCAGACGAGAAATTAAAGTACAGTTTATGGATTAAAGGTCAGGCCGCCACCACAACGAGCTTGCCACATTCCATAGCCACCTTAGTAGTTGAATAACCGCATATAAATCTAAACAAATGATAAAAAATATCGAGAGCCTGTTTTCTCTAAAAGATAAGGTTGTTGTTGTAACCGGTGCAACTGGTGTTTTAGGAGAAGCATTTATAGCCGGACTTACTGCCGCCCAGGCAACAATTGTAGTTATTGGTAGAAATGAAGATGCAGCAAAACTTAGGGTCGATACTGTAGCCCAAGCTGGTGGAAAGGCAATTTATATCATCGCTGATGTCCTCAACGAGCAAGATTTGATAGCCGCGAACGCGGAAATCATTAAAACATTTGGTCGGATTGATGCACTGGTTAATGGTGCTGGTGGTAATATTCCCGAAGCTGTGGTTCAACCAACAAGTGGTATTTTCGATCTTAACATCTCTGCTTTAAAACAAGCTTTCGATTTAAACCTTTTTGGAACATTGGTACCCACTCAGATTTTCGGTAAAGAAATCGCTAAAAACGGCGGAAGCATTGTAAACATATCATCCGTTTCGGCAACCCAGGCAGTAACCCGTGTTTTAGGCTATTCTCTGGCGAAATCATCCATTGATAGTTATACCAAATGGATGGCGGTAGAATTGGCCAACCGTCATGGTGATAAAGTAAGAATGAATGGAATAGTGCCCGGTTTCTTTATCACTAACCAGAACAGAGCATTGCTGACTAATGAGGATGGCTCTTTAACAGCAAGAGGAGAGGCTATTATCTCGAAAACACCATTTAAAAGATTTGGTGATCCGGAGGAATTAATTGGTGCCTTAATTTACCTATTAAGCGACGCCTCAAAATTTGTAAATGGCGAAAACATTACTGTTGATGGCGGTTTCTGTGCTTTCTCCGGAGTTTAAAAATCAAAAAATCTGAATAACCACATATGAACTACAAAAAATTAGAGCAAACCTGGCGTTGGTATGGTCCGATAGATCCGGTAAGCTTACAAGATGTTAAACAGGCTGGAGCAACAGGCATTGTAACTGCGCTTCATCATATTCCACATGGTGAAATTTGGCCTCTGGAAGATATACAAGAAAGAAAAGCCATTATTGAAGCCGCAGGATTGACCTGGTCTGTGGTAGAGAGTGTACCCGTTCATGAAGCTATTAAAACCCGCAGGAAAGATGTAGAACATTACCTCGAGAACTATAGAACCTCTTTGCGTAACCTTGCTCAATGTGGATTGAAAACCGTTTGCTATAACTTTATGCCGGTATTAGATTGGACACGTACCCAGTTGGATTTGGAAATGGTGGATGGTTCGAAAGCCTTATATTTTAATTGGATTGATTTAGCGATTTTTGATCTTCATATTCTTAAGCGAGAAAACGCAGAGGTAGATTATGCCGAATCTATTTTAAAAAGGGCAAATGAAAAATTTGCGACCCTTACTGAATCGGAATTAGCCGATTTACGCGTAAATGTGCTCATGGGTATCCCAAATGAAAAAGAAATTGAACTCGAAACGTTGAGGGCAAGTATAAATGAATACTCCGCTATCGGCACTCAGGGATTAAAAGAAAACTTAAAATATTTTCTTTCTTCAATTGCTGATGTATGCACCGAAGAAGGCATTAAAATGACCATCCACCCGGATGATCCTCCTTATCCGATTTTAGGCCTACCACGAATTGCAAGCACACTCGAAGATTTTGAATACATTATTAAAGAGGTAGATAAACCATTTAATGGCGTTTGTTTCTGTACCGGATCATTAGGGGCGGGAATGAAAAATGATGCTTTAGAAATATTTAACGCGGTGAAAGAGCGTGTTTATTTTGCACATTTACGCAATGTAACTAAAGATGAGGATGGAAGTTTTTATGAAGCTGATCATTTGGGCGGCGACGTAAATATGTATGAAATTATGAAAGCCTTGTCTGATGAAAATGCCAAACGCGACCAGGCAATTCCTTTCCGTCCTGATCATGGCCATCAAATGCTGGATGATTTGGCTAAGCAAACAAACCCTGGCTATTCGGCAATAGGCCGCTTACGCGGTTTGGCTGAATTACGTGGCTTAGAAGTTGGAGTAACCGGAAATTATTAATCATACCAAACAAAACCTGTTTATCGAACAGGTTTTGTTTTATAGTTTAAGTTATGGCTTGAAATTTGATCATTCCCTAACATGGATAACAAATCAACTCCCGGAAAACAAATTCTTAAACCTTCAGTCATTCATGATGATTTACCTGAAGTGAAGAAGCCTGAACATTTGCGGAAAACGATACCTGATCATGATGATTCATTACCTGAAAACCCAGAAAGAAATTACCATCATGATGAGCTATTTAAATCATCCACATCCAGCCATGATGAAATCAAACATGCTGACGATGATGTTTGGAATGGGGAAGATGCATAGCTATTTTAACTCAATATCAGCTTTCATCAAATAAACATTATAAAGTTCCCACTGAGACATTGTAAAGTATAATTGATCTTCATTGTTTCTCAGTGGATAAATATATGGACAGTACAAGCCTTTAAACTGGTTCACATCCGCAAGTATTTTTAAATCACTCCATTTTCCGTTAATTTCTTTTGCATCACGATAGGCCAGCGCATGAAATTTTCTTTTCGCTGAAGGGTCGTAAGCAGAATCATAGCTGTAAGCAATTATCCATTTCTTATATTTCTTATGGAAAATTAATGATGCTTCTCCAATCGGGCCAGGAATAACAACCGTTGCCTTGCTTTCATCTCCTTTTTCCCATTGATTAGTATTACCGTTCCAATATTCATAGCGGCTAAGATTTAGCATATCTTTTTCTTTAATCCTGGCAAGATAACCGGGTCCACCACGGCCAGATAAACTGCCGATCATAAAAACATAACCATCTTTTTTGGCATAACAAACTTGTGAAAATTTACTGTCACCTTTAAAAGTTACCTCATTTTTTCTCATCCAGGTTTTCCCATCATCAGTAGAAGCATACAAGGATGAGAAATTGGTTAACCATCGGCCGTTTCGGCCAGCCCAGTCGTAAATGTTCATGTAGTGCACATAATCGGTGTTATTTACCCTGATTGCTGCAGTAGGGATGGAGGTATTGTATTTTTGAGGATTCGTCTTTCCACCTGCACAAATTTCGCGGGCACTTCCATTTTGATCAAGCGCCATCGAATCAATAGTAATTCCATCTTCTAAATGATCGTCGCTGGAAAAGGCCAGAACATTCGATCGCCAATTGGCACCATTGCCACCTCCTTTGCCACCTTTCTCCGCAACAAATTCCCTTCCATGTGTATCACCGAAAAAGATGCCAACTTTCGATCCTTTCATTTGCCAGAAAATACCCAAATCAGTTCCACCAACATCATAAGCATCTGCGGTATTGTTCGGGCTGGGCAAATTTTCTGTCTCGAGCGGCGTTCCTGTCAATCGAGCAACTTTGGTTACATTGGATAGCTGTAAGCCTTTTGGTTGAGCTACTTGTGCCAGACTAATAAAACTGAGCCCTAAATATAGTCCTGTAAATAAGATAAAAGGTTTTAGTAACTGAAGGGGTTGATTGTTTTTCATTTTAATGATACTTGGTTAGTTTTCTAAAGTAGAAATATTTGATCGAACAGAAACTTGTATAAAGTAAATGTTACTTACCTATGCGGTAGAGATAGTGGAGGGCTTAGCCAATAATTTAAATGAAACGTTTGCTGATATTTTTTGTTATTTTAATCACATCATTGAGATTTAATGCGGAAACTGCTTCAAAAATTATTAGGTAAGTGGGTAATCAGGCTATCTAACAAATTTGGCTCAAGACCTAATCAAAAACGCATTCATAATGCTCTGACAACCCTATACCATACAATTTCGAAGTCGCCGGGCAAACGAGGTATTATTCTCGAAGTTAAGCAAGCTGATAGATTTATCATTTTTTCCGATCAACATAAGGGAGCAAGAGATTACGCTGATGATTTTTCTCTTGCGGAACCAAATTATTTAGCGGCGTTGAATCATTATCGAAAAAATAATTTTCATTACATCAATTTAGGTGATAGTGAAGAACTCTGGGAAAATTTGATGGAAACCATCATCAAGCATAACCAGGCAACTTTTGATGCAGAAAGAGCTTTTATAGAAGCCGGCGCCTTCACAAAAATCTTCGGTAACCATGATTTGTATTGGGATAATGACCCTTTAGCCGGTTTCAACCTGAACAGGATATACGGCCAGAAAATTCAGGTTTATGAAGGTGTGATCTTAAAAACAACAGTCGATACTAAAACTTTAAATATTTTTCTTACTCACGGTCATCAGGGAGATTTACAAAGTGATGGTAACTGGTTTAGCAAGTGGTTTGTGAGTACCATCTGGGCACCTCTGCAATCATTTTTGCGCATTAATCCAAATACCCCTGCTTACGATAGCCAATTAAAAACGGAGCACAATAGTATGATGTACAGCTGGCAAGCCGAGCAGATGAACACGTCGCTAATTACTGGGCATACGCATCAGCCGGTTTTTGCTTCTTTAACTCATTTGGAACGAATTTATCTTAAGCTAAAGAACGCAACGGCGGCGCATAATGAAAAAGAAATCGAGATGCTCAACCTGGAGCTTAGCAAGCGAATTAAGAAAGGTGATGAAGCGCCGGAATTTAAGCAATACAAACAAGGATATTTCAACAGCGGCTGCTGCTGCTTTAATGATGGCGATATCACCGGAATTGAAATTGAAAACGATTTGATCAGACTTATCAAATGGTCGTTTTTAAAAACAGGAAGCCCGGAAAGAATTTTACTGGAAGAAATGAAGCTCGCTGAACTGCTAGATTAACTATTTAATAGGTAGCTGGATATAAACTGTTGTGCCCTTATTTTTACCTCCACTTTCTGCCCAAAGTTTACCTTTATGCATATCAACAAACATTTTAACGAGTGTTAGCCCTAAACCATTAGAATTTTCATTCTGGGTAGGCTGGGCGCTTAATCTGGCAAATTTTATAAATAACAATTCCAGATCTCCGGGTGTTAAGCCAACACCTTGATCTTTTACAGCAATAGTGATCAAATTTCCATGCGTCTGATGCGAAAACGAAATCTCCGTTTCAGGTCCGGAAAATTTAACAGCATTATGTATCACATGGTAAAATAATTCAGTGAGCTTTTCAATATCACCAAAAATTTCAAGCCCGCTCTCTATTTCGAAGTTGATAGTTTGATTTTTCTTCTTTGCAAAAGATTCAAGATTTTGAGAAGCCAGCTTCACAATATAGCTTAAATCTACTTTTTCCTTTTTAGGCTTGAATGATCCGCCTACCTTTTTTGCAGAGCTTAAAATTTCATTTAGGTTGTCCACCATTCGTTTTGCTTGCTGATTAATTTTTGAAGCGATTAGTCCAGCTTTCTCATCGATATTAGGCATTCTGCTTACCAGCTCAGATTGCAGCGAAATTGTAGTCATTGGGTTTTTTAAATCATGAATCAGTACATGAAGACGGTCATCCTGCGCAGTTAAAGTTTTTCTAATAGCAATGCGGGTTTCAAGCTTATCGATAACCAGTTCTGCCAATTGCATGAGCATTTTTTTCTGTTTTTCTGTTGGCTTTTTAACATCAGAACCAAACACATAAATTGCCCCAATGTTAAAACCGTCTGGAGATTTTATAGGTGCCGCTACTAAAGGAATGATAGTTTGGTCGGTAGGCTCGTGCTCAATAACCAAAACCTCACCTTGTAAGATAACTTGCGCTATTAAACGGTCATTTCTTTGTGTTTTAATCGAATCGCCAACTCTCGACTTTACAAAGATATCCTCATCTGTAACAAAGCAAATTCCGGCATTTTTAGCGTCAAAGATATCTGCTGCTAAGGTGCTGATCCCGTCAAATGATTGTTCAGCAGGAGAATCTAAAATTTCATAATAAATAAGTTTTCTTAATCTTAAATCTTCGTTTGCCGGAATTATATTTTTGAACATGATATTGTTTTCGATTGATGAAGATTCGCACTTGAGCGATTCTTGTTAAAGGTAAAGAATCTCAGCAAAACGATAAAAAATAGAAACAATTAAGTCGTAATTTAGTTAATATACTGTTGCTTAAAACAATCGAATAAACTATCAAAAATGCTTAAATAATGAGATTATACATAGAACGAAAACCCGTTAAAGTTCATCCCGATACGAAACGGGTTATTGCCCGTTTTTTTTTCAACGGAGAAGAAAGAGCACTTGAAGTGATCAGGAAAGTTTTGGAATTTTCTGATGATAAAGTTTTTAGTTTGATATCGCCTATTCTTCAGGAATATTCCAAACGACACAGGAACATCACCAAAATTTTAAATCGCCATTGCAAGAAACTTAAAAAACAGTTTGCCATACTGGGGACTGATATGGAGGATCTGGATCAATACACAAGGTTACTGATTGGCGCCTACTTTACTCATGAATATTCGATAGAATCAGCTGCTTTTTTTAACCCTAGTATTGTTGATGATCCAGACCAAACTGATTTGGTGGAAGGTGAAAAGCGTGTGATCATCAGTTTTAGAGCTGTAGGAGAAGGTCACATCTCATCTATCGTTTTTCGCAGAGCGTTAATTGATAAAAATAATAACATTCAGGTGTTGCCGGTTGGTGATTATGTAGATGAGGCAGAGGTGGTGAAAAACGCCATATATGTCAAAAAGCTCTTTTTAAAGAAAGCTGCCTACGCACAGATTGATCCTGCTGTTTTAGAAGAAATCGAAGCCCAGCTGGATGAAAAATTTGAGTATACCAGCTTAAGTAATATCATCAAAGATTCGAAAACTTTATATAAAGATAACCCGTCCAAACTGGTTGAGTTTGATAAAGTGCTTTGGTTATCTGATACTTATCATACCATTAGTTTTTCTAAAGATACAGACATTTCTGATCGTGTTATTTTCCCGATTTCGGAATTTGAACGCAAAGGGATTGAAGATGCCCGCTTTGTAAAATTTGTTAGAGATGATGGCAAAGCCGTTTATTATGCAACGTACACAGCTTTCGATGGATCTTTAATTATTCCTAAACTGGTACAAACTGAAGATTTTTATGAGTTCAAAGTGATTCCACTTTATGGCGACGGTGCACAGAATAAAAACCTGGCGTTATTTCCACGAAAGATAAATGGAAAGTATGTGATGATGAGTAGGATAGATGGGTGGAATAATTACATTATGTTTTCGGATAAAGTGAACGTTTGGGAAAATCCAATCCTTTTAAAGCAACCTCGATACGATTGGGAATTGGTACAAATTGGTAATTGCGGTTCTCCAATTGAAACGGATAAGGGCTGGCTCGTTATTACTCATGGAGTAGGACCGATGAGAAGATATTGTATTGGTGTTGTTCTTTTAGATTTAGATGATCCAAGTAAAGAAATAGGTCATTTAACCGAACCGCTCATTATTCCAAATAATGATGAACGTGAAGGTTATGTGCCAAACGTGGTATATTCTTGCGGCTCAATTATTAGCAACGGCGAATTAATTATTCCTTACGGATTGTCAGATTACAGTTCATCATTTGCCACAGTAAATCTTGAACTTTTATTAAACAGATTATTAGAAAATAACGAGAAATAGCTTTCGCTCTAAAATAAAAAAGGGCTGATTCATTTTCATGAATCAGCCCTTTTTTATTTTAGAGACGGGTTTTAAGCTAGTTTATCTACTTCAACCAATGGTGAAGCAAGTGTTACATATTCAGCCTCGGCAGCCTTTAGCACTGCAAGGTGAGAGATAAAATACGCCAATGTGCTTTCTGCTCCCTGATTTCTATTTACACTGTTGAACTGCAAACCATCGGCACAACCATTGGTTTCAAAATCATATAACGGAATGTGTAAGCTGTTTTTTCCTAAAAACCATTCATAACTGGTATGCATCATGTTCAGGTATTTGATGTCTTTTGTTATTTCAAAGGTTTTTGCATACAATAAAACCATTGCCATCGTTTCAATAGCCTGTTGATCATAAATTGGGTTTTTACCGTGTTTTTTCATCCAGCCTGCATTTCCAACCGGATTTAAATATCCGTTTTCAAATGAGAAACTATTCAAAAATTCAATGCTTTCCATTGCAATTTGATAAGACTCCTGGTTTCCGGTAGCCTCATAATGGTGTAGTAAAGCTAAAGGCAAAATGGCGTTATCATAAGTTAAAATGTCTTCGAACCAGTGCCAATCACCGTCTTTGTTAGCATGATAAGAGGAAACAAGCGATTTTGCGAGCTGGTTAATTTCAGTAATTAACAGTTCATCTCCTTGGTGTACACTTAAAAAGTTAGCAATTCCGATGATGGTATTAGCCTTTCCGCGTAAGTATTTCAGATCTTTAAAGTGGGTAACAGAGTGAGAAAATAACTCTCTTCCAAACTCACGGTATGAGTTATTTGGTGCGACAGCAATTAGATATCCAAGTGACCAAATGGTGCGTCCAAACGAATCTTCAGAACCTACTTCATCGAGGTAATTTCTGTTAAAACTTAAAAAGTTTCTAAAATTTCCATCCTCACGTTGCATGTACTGAATAAAACTTAGATAAACAGGAATTAACTTCAGCGCTTTTTGATTTTTATCTTGTTCAAAAGCCATTAATGCCATAATCAGTGCCCGGGCATTATCATCAATGCAATAACCCTCCTTTAAATTTGGAATTCCAAAGCGGGCATGTTGAATAATCCCGGTATCATCAGTTAGTAAATTGATGTGATTTAAATTTAATGCAGGCATACCTTCCACATCAATAATTGGAGGTACTGTTCTTTGGGGTTTATTTCCTGCTGCCAATGCATCTTTCAAAACGTTGATATATACGTTTCCAATAGCTGGCCAGCGCAAATTTAATCCATATTGATAGGCATTTTGTTTAAGTTGCTGATGCTTATGCTCGTCACTCAATAATTCATTCACAATTTGAGCCAGTTGCTTATCATCTTTGAAATCGAATAATTTACCTCGGTTATCAGCTAGCAATTCTTGAGCATGCCAGTATGGAGTGGAAACTACAGCTGCACCTGCGCCAATGGCGTAAGATAATGTGCCACTGGTAATTTGTGCCTCATTTAAGTAAGGCGTTACATAGATATAACAAGCCGTTAAATATTGATGTAACTCTTCTTCAGAAACAAATTTATTTACAAAAGCAATGTTATTTTCAACACCTAGGTCCTTGGCTAAAGCTTTCAAACTATCACGATATTCTTCGCCATTATGTTTAACCACACCAGGATGTGTATTTCCTAAAATGACATATAAAACTTCAGGGTGTTCTACAGCAATGCTTGGAAGTGCCTTGATCATTGTTTCCAAACCTTTGTTTCTGCTAATTAAACCGAACGTAAATAGTACTTTCCTGTTTTTGAAAAGATCACTTTGTGCTACTTCATTATTTAAGATAGGTTCTAGGTCAGGAACGCCATGTTCGATCAATTTAATAGATGATTTCGGGATTTGATAAATGCTTGTTAAAAATAAAACAGCTTTTTTGCTCATTACCACAATTTTCGAAGATTTCAAAGCAATCTCTTTTATAATGGTTTGCTGCATAAAACTAGGCTCTTTCAACACTGTATGCAAAATGGTAATAAAGGGTTTCTTTAAACGATTAATTAACGATAAAAGAAAAACACCGCTATTTCCACCGAAAATTCCGAATTCATGCTCAATGATCACGGTATCAATATCGCTTTCATTTATAAAGTTGGCCGCATCAATATAATCCTGTTGATTTTGTTGTCGGATCACAAACTTAACTTCCTTTGGATATGCATGCTCATCAAGATTTTCCGATTCATTCATCGCAACAACAAAACTTTGTTGTGGATTGTAAGATGGATTTAAGCTTAAAGCGTTAACTAAATTTTGGTTGAATGTTGCTAACCCGCATTCGCGTGGAGGATAAGTGGAAATATATGCGATCTTCATAGGTACTCAAATAGATTAATGTATTTAATTAACATTATGTATCACAAATGGTTTTGAATTGCACCATTTTTGGGTTATTATGACAAAACAATATGAAATCTGTGCTTGTTACCCTATAAAATTTAAACATAATAGCTATGAGATCAATTTGGAAAGGCGCAATCGGGTTCGGTTTGGTCAACATTCCTGTTAAGTTATTCTCTGGAGTACAAACCACACATCTTGATTTTGATATGCTCGATGAACGTGATCACGAAAAAATTCGCTACCAGCGTGTAAATGAAAAAACCCACAAAGAAGTTCCTTTTGAAAAAATTGTGAAGGGATATTTTTTAAAGGATAAATACATTATTCTGGATAAACATGATTTTGAAGAAGCATCACCAGAGAAAACCAAAATCATTGAATTGGAGAACTTTGTAGATATCAAAGAAATTAATCCGATTTATTATGAAACCTCTTACTATACAGAGCCCGAAAAGCAAGGTAAAAAGGCTTATGCTTTACTTCTTAAAGCACTTGAAAAATCAGGTAAAGCTGGCGTAGCACGTTTTGTATTGAGAAATACTGAAAATCTCTGTGTCATTCATCCAATGGATGGTGTAATCGTGATTACGAAGATAAGGTTTGAACAGGAAATCAGGAGTTTGTCAGAAATTACAAAAGTTACCGACATCACCATCACTAAAAAGGAAATGGATGTAGGGCTGGCTTTAATCAAACAATATAGTTCGAAATTTGATTTGAGTGCCTTTAAAGATGATTATAGTGATGAACTTTTAAAAATGATCAAAGCTAAGGCAAAAGGTAAAAGGGCTACGGTTAAGAAAATGAAACCACAGAAGGCAACCAGTGATGATTTATATGATCAATTGATGCAGAGTCTGGGTTCGAAAAAAGGTGCTTAGGAAAAAATTATCATAGCAAAGTATAAAGTAAAAATAATAAGGCCAGGAATTGAAGATCAACTCTTGGCCTTATTATTTATTTAATTATTTAAATGCTGCTTTTAATTGTTCAGCTGCATAAGCTTGTGCTGCTTTGGCTTCAGGAACAAGGATAGCCATCCCAAAGAATTCATGAGTTACGCCTTCATAATTTCTGCTGTTAACTTTTACGCCAGCATCGGAAAGTTTGTTTGCTAACATCGTACCGTCATCATGTAATGGATCTATTTCCGCTGTAATAATAGTAGTTGGAGGTAGGCCTTTCAAGTTCGCATTAACTAATGAGATTTTAGGATTTTGAGCTTCGATCATCGTGGTTAAATACTTTTCAGTAAACCATCCCATCATCGCCTTGTTTAATGGCTTTGCGTTTGCATAAAGTTTATATGATTCTGTATTCATATTTGCCTGTGCAATTGGATAGACTAATACTTCATGTACAGGAATCATTATCTTTTTTTCGCGGGCAGCTATAGAAACATTGGCAGCTAAGTTTCCGCCAGCACTTTCGCCCACTACTGCTATTTTAGCCGGATTGCCTTTAATACTTGCAGCATTTTTCACTACCCATTCATAAGCAGCAAATGCATCATTGTGTGCGGTTGGGAATTTATTTTCCGGAGCCAATCTATAAGCAACTGAAACTACCACTGCATTTACCTGCTCAGCTAATCCCTGTGCAGATGCATTATAAACATCAAGATCAGCAATAACAAAACCTCCGCCATGATAATAAACAATCACCGGAAAAGGCCCATTTCCTTCTTTTGGTGTATAGATTCTTACATGAACCTTTCCACCTGCTACATCAATATCTTTACCAGTTGTATCTACTTTTGGGGCGGGAATGGTGATATTGTTTTCCTTTACTAAATCCATCACAGCATCTGTAGGAGTGTGGTTTTTACGAGCTGCAGCCGGATCTAATGTTTCAATCGGCTTGTCGCCATAACTTGCAAGTTTCTCGATTACGGTCTGCATCTCAGGTTTAATGGTTTTTCCCCAGTCTGGCGCTGGTCCGGCTGGTTTTAAAGCTACTACTTTAGAAGTATCGGCCATTGTAGAATCAGTTGTTGTTGATGCCTTGTCGCCACTGGTACAAGCCGAAACGGAAATCGCTACTGCACAGACAGCAGAAGAGATTTTTAATAATCTGGTTTTCATAGGGTTAATTTTATTTTCTTAAGTTTTGTTTCTTATAACAGTATCAGCCATATAAGAGTTTTTCTGCACTTACAACTTTTTAGAATTTTTGCGCTTCCAAACATCTACAGCATTTTGCTTGTTCTATTAAAAAATAACTACATATGTTGACAGAAATAACAGGATTACCAGACAATATTTTTGGTGTAAGAGCAACAGGTGAGGTAACGAGCGAAGATTTGAAAAATGTTTTGCTTCCAGGCTTAAAGCGTACAGCAGATCGGTTTGATGAGATCAGATATTTGCTTGTTTTGGAAACCGATGTTAAAAATTTTACGGCCGGTGCTTGGGTTCAGGATGCAAAAGCAGGTTTACAGAATTTCACCAAATGGAAAAAAATTGCAGTTGTAAGTCATGAGAAAGGCGTGGAGTGGTTTAGCGATGTATTTACGATTGCCACACCAGGTTCATCAAAAGGTTTTAAACCTGAAGAAATTGAAGAAGCGAAAGCCTGGTTAATAGCTGAAGATTAAATAATAAACAAAATACTATGAAAAACTCAAAAACATCGGCTGAAGATAGCAAGGCTACAGCGTCGAAAAGTGAAAAAGCAAAAGGTGCTGATGAAAAAGTAACTTCAGCAAAAGATGCAAAAAAAGTGAATGTTACCAAGGACGCAGATTCTAAAAGTAAGAAGAAATAGTCTGGCTATTTTGACATTTGCTAACTTGAACTGATTATTGGCGTTGCGTCATAAATAATATATCCATTATAGAAATACTATTCTTTTCAATGGACTACCGGGAGATTGTTGGATGATACTTAGAACCTGTCCAGCAATCTCATCAGTCAAGGCGACTATTGATCGGATTAATAAATTGAAAAATGGACAAAGATGATATTCGGAGATAGCGGAGGATAATTTTGCTATTTAATTAAAGCATAAATTTTATCCATTAATTCATCAATATTAAAAGGTTTAGCCATAAAGTCGTCTGCAGAGATGCCATCCAGAGTGTAGTTATTTGAATTGTAGCGGGCTGAAATCATTAACACCGGAATGTGGCTTGTCGAATCAGTTTCTTTTAATTCTTTTAAAAGTACTCTGCCATCAATGTCAGGTAGCATAATATCCATGATAATTACATCAGGATTGAATTCCTTAACATGATCAATAAAATCTGCACCTTTGTTTAAACCGGCTACATTGAAAGCCTCGCTTTCTAAAATAAGAGTAATAACATCTAAAATTGCGTGGTTATCTTCGACAACCAAAATGTTTTTCTTTGCCAAGGTTTGGATAATTGTTTAAATTTTGAACAAATATAAAATAAAAAATATATCCGGAAATTGAATATAGCAAATTAGAGTCATTCTAAAAGACATGTAATCTTTGTTAATTCGAAAAATCTGATATTTTTGTAAGACCTATTTTTATTATGAATAAATTTTCAGTCGATTTAACTAATTGTGACAAAGAACCCATCCATATTCCAGGTAAAGTTCAGTCCCACGGTTTTTTAATCGCTATCGATAAAAACGATCTTACCATCAAGTATTTAAGTGAAAATACTGCAGATTTTCTGAGTATTGTTCCAAGAGAATTGTTAGATCAGCCAGTTTCAATACTTTCCGAATATATCAAACAAGAGCCAGTTTTCAATGTTGAGGATCTTTTAGCACTTGGAATCATTAGGAAAAGTTTTGATGCAATTAGTCCACATCCTGTAGATATTAACGGAGAGCCCTTTTACTTAATTATAAGTCCATCATCAAACGACTGGTTGCTGGAGTTTGAACCAGTTACGCTTCAGTATGATATCCAAAGTTTAATCGGACGTTCAGCTTCAGTGATGTTGCAGGGCAAATCGGTTTCGGCTTTGCTTAAAGGTGCGGCTGTAGAAGTTAAAAAATTGATAGGCTACGATCGCATTATGATTTATAAGTTCTTGGACGATGGGCATGGAGAAGTTGTAGCAGAAGAGAAAAACGATAATCTGGAGCCATTTTTTGGATTACATTATCCGGCATCTGATATCCCAAAGCAAGCCCGGGAACTTTATAAACTTAACTTAACAAGGTTAATTGCGAATGTTAATACTGAAGATTCTCCGATTTTAACCTATCAGGAAAATACACCTCTTGATTTAACCAATGGTGGGTTGAGGGCAGTTTCACCGATCCATATTCAATACCTAAAAAATATGGGTGTTGATTCTAGTTTTAGCATCTCTTTAATTTGCAATGGAGAATTATGGGGTTTAATTGCCTGCCATAACTATAGTCCTAAATTTATTGATTATAAAGCCAGGGAAGGATCTAAATTAATTGGCGAAATCTTATCGTCTGCATTAGAGTATAGGCAGGCCGAGGAAGATTCGGAGATGGTGGAGCATTTTAAAGATACTGCTTCAGTACTTTTAGAACATCTAAACAGAGATAAATATCTGGTTGATGCTTTGACAAAACATAGCAAAACCCTTCTTGATGTTACTAACGGGACAGGTGTTGCAATTATTTTTGAAAATGATTTGAAAACTCTTGGTCGTGTACCTGACGAACGTTCAATTTGGGAACTTGCAGACTGGCTTAAAGAAAATAATGATGAGTCTATTTATTATACCCATCGGTTATCAGAAATCTTCAATCCAGCCAAAAAATATAAAGACATCGCATCGGGCATGTTGGCATGTTCCATTAGTAAAGATCCTGATGAAGTTATTATCTGGTTCAAGCCAGAACAGATTTCTACCGTAAACTGGGCAGGAAATCCTGATAAACCAGTAAGCTCATCAGAAAATGGAGTAGCAAGTTTATCGCCAAGAAAATCTTTCGAAACCTGGTCGCAGGTAGTTAATAATACCTCTGATAAGTGGCTGCCCGAAGAAATTACCTCTGTTTTACGGATTCGTGAAATCATAGTTACCTATATTAACAAGAAGGCTAATGAAATCCGATTACTAAACGAAAAGCTACAAGCTGCTTACGAAGAATTAGATACCTTTAGTTATACCATATCGCATGATTTAAGAACGCCATTAACATCTATTAAAACATATGCAGAGTTAATGCTCAAAAACAAGAGCATTGACGAAAGTGGCCGAAAAATGTTAGACCGGATTTTACATGGTGCAGGCAAGATGAATTTCCAGTGTGTACGT
>NZ_AJLG01000094.1 GCF_000258495.1 Pedobacter agri PB92 | reverse complement strand
AAGCCTTTTTTTATGATTAGAGTGTCGCGAAATTATTTTATTGAAGCAATTTCTTTTTCTACTGCTATTGTTTCTACCGAACTGATGCTTGTTCTTAGCGCTGCAAATTTATCTATGGTTAGCTTCTGTGTTTTGCCCATCACAAGTGTGTGGTTATCGGTTGATCCGCTTAGTTTAAGGTCTGCATTGTCGTTAATTACGGTGTATAAACCTTCGGTACTTGTATTAATTTCTGCATGCGCATTTCCTTTTAAAAAGATTTGAAGATATTGTGTTGTTAATTTGCCTTGAGTTTTAACAATTGCATTCTCTGAAGCTTCAATTCTGAAAATATCATTTACATAGACCAATACTTTCGTTAATCCTTTATCTAATGATGTTATTCTCAGAACATCTCCATCCTGCATAATTTTTGCGGTTCCGGTATTATCTTCAGCGTAAACAACGCCGGTTGTTGCTCTTTGAATGATGGTTACTTCAACATTACCTTTTACTGAAACTCGATGGAAATTGCTGGTTTTTGAAACTTTTACAGTTGGAATTTCAGTAGCAACTGCGCCAGTTGAACCTAAAGCGCTTGATAAAATGATAGCTGCGAATGAAGATGTGATTAGGGTTTTGATTGAGGTTTTCATAATATTTTTGATTAAAAATTAAATGTTAATTAATTGTTATTGAATTGTTTATGTTTATTTATCGTTGTTTGTAGATAAGACGCAACCAGTGGAAAAACGTTGCAGCCCTTTTGTCGATATTATACAAGCCATTGTAAATTCTCGACGAACTGGCGTATATTCAAGACAAAAAAATATTTTCTGATAAGACTGGGGTAAAAAAAAATATAAATGGGTATTCCATTATTCTTTTTCCTTATATTTATAAATATATTCCTATTTAGTTTATGAAGAAAAAGGTTGTACTTGTTCAGGATAATAAGGATATCCTAGAGATTATGGATCAAGTATTGGAGGAGGAGGGTTTTGACGTAACAGCGTCTTTAACAACTGAACCTATTGAGAAAATTGAGAAGATTGAACCGGACGTAGTCATTGTAGATGATCACATCAAAGGAAAAAAGAAAGGTTCGGAAGTGATTAAAGAATTAAAATCTGATCCCGAAACAGAAAACGTTGGCGCCGTATTAACTTCAACATCTAAAGATTTGCCAAAAACTGCCAAAGAATGTAAAGCCGACGACTATATAGAAAAACCATTCGACATCGATCATATGGTAGAGGTAGTAAAGAAAAATGCTTAGCTACCTGTTTAGCGTAGGTTCATAGGTATCGGTATTTACAGTAGCATTTAATTCATGTAAAATTTGATACAAACCAAAGTTCGTACGGTTTACATATATAAAATGTTTTACGCCACGTGCCTGTTTAAATTCAGGCATCTTTGAAATCTTTTCGCCGTAGGCATATAATTGATCAAAAAATTCTGGTTTGCTAAAATCAAAAATCTTGTTAATATATGGTTTTGCAAAAAGGCTGATCATCTCCCGGTAAGATTTATAGTAAAATTCTACCTGCTCTTCGGTATCCTCAGCGTGTATCATATCGAGTTTTCTAAAAGCATCAATCGTTTTAGCCTTATCGTTAATCACATCAGTTGATATTAACGAGAAGAAAGGATAGTAAAAATCATTGGGCATTTCTTTGATGCAACCAAAATCAATTACACCTAAATCTTCATTTGGGGTAATCATAAAGTTTCCAGGATGTGGATCGGCATGTACGGCCCGTAATTCATGCTGCTGGAAATTGTAAAAATCCCAAAGTGCCTGACCAATTTTATTTCTTAACTCCTGAGATGGGTTAGTTTTTAAAAACTCTTTTAAATGCAATCCATCGAGCCAATCCATCGTAATGATCCGTTTTCCTGATAATTCCGGGTAATATTTTGGAAATACAACATGATCAAGATTCTGGCAGTCTTCTGAAAATTGAATGGATCTTCTTACTTCCAATTCATAATCAGTTTCTTCTAATAAACGTTCTTCAACTTCTTTGATATAGATATTGAGTTCTCGTTCAGACATGCCTAATAATCTAAAAGCAAAAGGCTTTACCAATTTTAAATCTGATGAAATACTATCGCCAACACCAGGATACTGGATTTTGACGGCTAATTTTTTGCCGTTTAACGTAGCCTGGTGAACCTGACCAATTGACGCCGCATTGCTCGATTTAAGATTAAAAGTATCGAAAATTTGTTCTGGGGTTTTACCAAAGTTCTTGGTAAACGTTTTTACAATTAAAGGTCCGGAAAGGGGAGGTGCATTATATTGCGACTGGGTAAACTTATCTACATAAGATTTTGGCATGATGTTTTTATCCATGCTTAACATCTGCGCAATCTTTAAGGCACTTCCTTTTAGCTCACTTAATGATTTATAAATATCTGTAGCATTATCTTCATTAAGCTGCTCCCGATCCATATCAGGATTAAACAGTCTTTTTAGAATAATGCTTAATATAGTTACCACCGATTTGGAAACCCGTTTTAACAAATTTTGCTGATCGCTCTACCTTTGTGGTTGGAATACTTTCTTGTGCCTTCATCAACTTTAAAATCCCATCTTTTCTTTAAACTTTCCATTTCGCGATAAAAATTTACCGTAATCGATCAGGTTATCAATTGGCGAATGCTGAAAAAGATCAAATGTTACATTAATTCCTTTTTCAATTGCCTCATCACTCTTCTCAAAACCATCACTGTCATCATTAATCCAGAAATTTACGATAAAAGCAAACTGTACCCAAAGTGCATTTTTATAACGTTTAGTTAGAAATTTACGTTCAGCCAATTCACCGGTATCTAAACCCTCATCAATAACTTCCTGAGCAAAATTTTCGAAAATAGGTTTTACGCCTGACCAAATGCTCGGTGTAGCAACTTTCCCCTGATAATTTCTTAGGCTGTAAATAACGAAACTGCGATCATTTTTTAAATTTTCGAGATAACTATAAAAAAAAGAAAGCATTTTCTCTCTGGAGGTATATTGCAGCCAAACTTCTTGTTCTTTGATTTTGCTAATTGTTTCGAAAGTTAATTCGAACCAAATCGTTTTTTCAATACTTTCGAAAGAAGAATAAAACTGATAAAAATCAGCTTCAGTAATTTTAAGTTTTTTTGCAAAACTGTAAACCGATTTTGGTTTTTCGTTGTTGCTTAAAACATAATCTATATAAGCTGTTCTGATTTGCTGGGCCGTTGCCATAATCACTGGTTTTTACAATAATAACGTTTTAATCATTTGCTTGTTTTATAACGGCTTTTATTTGTTAATCACAAAATTGTAATAATAGCTTTCAAAATAATTGAAAGTTAGTTTTTTAACTAATTAATTTAGTTTTTAAAAGTGTCGTGTGGAAACTTTTTATCAAATTTAAACTAAAAGTATTAGTATAATTGCGTTGTGATATTTAATAAACTACAATAGATATGATTGAGCTAAGCGATTTTTTATATGGCAAATTGGAATTCCCGCAAATATTCGCCGAGCTTTTGGAAACCGATGCGGTGAAGCGCTTATCAGGCATCCATCAGAGCGGCGCTATCTTCTTGGTTAATCCAGATATTTGTCATTCGCGTTTAGAACATACGATTGGAGTTACCATGCTAATTAAGAAGATGGGAGGATCAGAACTGGAACAAATTGCCGGTTTATTGCATGATGTTTCTCATACTGCATTTTCACACGTTGGTGATTATGTTTTCGATCATGTTGATGAAGATTATCATGAAAAAGTTTTTGCTGAAGTAATTTATCGTTCAGAAATTCCTGATGTATTATTGAAATACGGTTACAATGTGAACCAAATCCTTTATGGAACGTTCGATATTTTGGAACAACCTTTACCACTATTGTGTGCTGACCGTTTAGATTACACCCTGCGTGATGCGGTTCACGGGGGGATCATATCCAGACAAAGCGCCCGTGAATTTTTGAGTGCTGTTGTATTAAGTGATGGAAAAATTGCCGTTACTAAAGATGACCAGGTGAAGTGGATTAATGAGGTTTTCGAAAAGTTAAATAATGAAGTTTTTAAACTTCCACTTCATCTATATGCCAACGGTAAAATGGCAGAACTAATTAGAAGTTTCTTAAAAAAAGGACTATTAAAAGAAAGTGATATGTTTAAAACCGATACGCTTTTGCTCAATAAAATCAGAACCACTTTTGAGGGTTATGAAGCAATAAAATCTATTAAGCAATTGCGTGGTTTTGCCGAATTTATTCGCTATGGTGCTGTACCGAAAATTAAATCGAGAACCTTAAAAGCGCTTCTAGTTTAAAATTCACAAATCAACCCCAAACATTGTAAATCATTTTATCGTATATTGTACATAAAAAAGATATGTCGGCTGTTGAAATTATTTTAATTGGGGTGGTGATTTTGTTAATATTTGGTGGTAAAAAGCTGCCTGAACTTATGCGGGGTATCGGTAGAAGTGTAAAAGAGTTTAAGGATGCTAAAGATGAACCAGTAAAATAATTTATCGAATAAAACTTTCTGGGATGTAACGTTGTTTTGTTATAAAATATTTTAAAATGGCCAATCCAGCAAACGATCCCAATAAATCAGAATTTGATAAGAAAAACCAGGAAAATTCCGCACAGGGAATAAATAACTGGAATGACCGACTGGACGAAAACCTTGAGCCTGAAGATCATAATGATCCGGTTGCTGATGAAAATGCCAAAGAGTTTTCCGAAAAACTCGGTAGTGGAAATCAGTCAGACGACGCTAACGGATGAATATATATCATTTAGACGATTTCACTAATCTCTTCAGGTGTTGTGTTATTTGGAAAAAATACCAGGTCATGCGATGAAAAGATCAGATTGGTGTATGATAAAATCCTTTCCAAATCAACAATATCATACAATTGGCCATTTAGCCTTGTAATTGTATGCGCCAATTGATTTCGCTCAGAATCATCCAATTGACTTTCTATTAATCTAAAGCCATCTTTTATCGCATCACAAATATGTTTTTTGAAAAAGAAAAACGCATTTCTATAATTTAATAGTAACGATTCATCTTCGGTTTTCGAATTTTTCAGCTGAAAACGAGCTTTTAATAATTCCTTAAAAAATTCCATCTCAATCTCATCATTTACACGAGCAGGGTAAATTTTTGTAATCAGGCAATGATATAAATTTTCAAATTTTTCCATCTTAAACAGAAGTTAACAATTAATAATGTTGGGATGGATTTATCCACACAATAGGATTTTATCGTGTAAATTCTGCGGGATTGAGCTGTCAATTTTAATTATTAGCCTTCATGAATTTTTATTTTTTTACACGAACCGCCTAGATTATTACATGAATTTAAGTTTTTTAAATATAAAAATGTTAATTAATTGAAAGATATTTCACTTGTATGTGAGAAATAGTATATTGCATATCTATAATACTTCCAAATGAACTTTTTCTCTTAACAGGCTAATTATCGATGAAACGAGCAGGATTATTAGCTTTACTGATATTTTTATTGGTTTCTTTGCGATCTTATGCCCAAAATGTTTCCAACGAAGGAACTGATTTTTGGGCTGTTTTTCCTACGCATGTACCCAGTCAAAACAATAATGCTGAAATTGCTGTGTTTGTAACCTCCAAATACAATTCTGAAGTTACAGTGAGTTGCGGTACCTATGCTGAAACAAAAATTATCCCCGCTAATAAAGCTGTACAATTTAATGTTTTAAGACTTGCAGCTTATGTTAATGAGTACGAATCAAATTCGAATTTAACCAATCGTGGAATTCATATAAAAGTAACAGATGGAATGCCCAAGGTTTCTGCTTATGCCCACATTTGGGGACGGGCGAGATCAGCAGCATCATTAATTCTTCCTTTTGAAACTTTAGGACAAACCTATTATTCGATGAATTATTCACAATCATCGGAGGGAAAAAATTATTTGGCCATTGTCGCCGTTGAAGATAATACCAGCGTTTTAATTCATGAAAAAAGTGGCAATGTTTTACCTGTTACGCTGGCAAAAGCTGGTGATGTTTACGAATACATGGCTGGTAACAGAGATTTAACGGGTGTGTTTGTAGAAACGGATAAAACAAAATCTTCATGTAGACGATTTGCAGCATTTTCCGGAGCATCGGTAATTATGATTGGCGGATGTACTGGCTCACAGGATCCACTATACCAGCAACTATACCCAACAGTAAGTTGGGGACGAAATTATGGCATTGTACCTTTTAGAAACAGAAGATATATCTTAAGGATTCTAGCGCAAGAAGATAACACAACATTCTCTATGAATGGTGTTACTACTACTTTAAATAAAGGGCAATTTTTTGAAAGTAGCACCTTAACCCAGTCAACTTTTATTTCTGCTGATAAATTGATCAGTGTAGCACAGTATTCGCTAACGCAAAATTGTTCTTCGATTGCGGGTACAGCCATTATTGGTGATCCAGAGATGGTCATGTTAAATCCAATTGAGTTTAATATTAAGGCAGTAACGGTATTTTCATCGTCATTAGAATCAATCACAGAACGATACATAAATGTAATCATCAGGAGCAATAAACTTAGTTCATTTAAAATCAACGGTGTGGTACCAAGTGTAAATTGGTCAACACTAATTGGCAATTCTGCTTATTCTTTTGCCCAGATACCGGTATCTGATGAAAGCCTGACGTTAACTGCTGATGATGGATTTAATGCAATTGCTTATGGTTTTGGCAATGCAGAATCTTATTCATATTCAGCTGGAACAAATTTATCATCTAATAATTATTTAACAGTTGTAGATGAAACCAGAAATGAAGAAAGCCCTAATGGTTGTATTGGGCAAACTGTAGATTTTAAAGTGAATTTGCCTTATCAACCCGACTATATTACCTGGACATTAGAAGGGGGTGTTCCGGAAACAATTAATAACCTAACTCCCGAAATAAAGACTACGAATGGGCAAACAACTTATGTTTATAGGTATCCCATAAATAAAACCTATACGCAGGTTGGCGAATATCATTTGGAAGTGGTGGCACACGTTCCTGCAAATACAACAAATTGTACCTCGGGTGATATTACCACGAATTACGTATTTAATATTTATGATCTTCCTGTAACTGCATTTGAAGCGCCTTCAACAAGTTGTGCAAATTCAGAAGTTCAATTTACTGATAAGAGCGATTCGAAAACTAAAGATTTTTCTATTACCAATTGGGTTTGGGATTTTAAAGATGGAAGTACATCAACAGATCAAAATCCTAAGCATGTATTTGCGAAAGAAGGTAAGTATAAAGTATTATTAACCGTAAAATCGGGTACCGGCTGTTATTCTGAGCCTGTGGAAAAGGAAATTGAGATTTATCCTTTACCCTTTTCTGATTTTAAAGCACCGGCAAAAACCTGTACCAATACTGAATTTATCGTCCAGGATTTATCTTCAGTGAGCAATTTAATATCTGTAAATTCTATAAAAAGCTGGAAGTGGGATTTTGGAGATGGTTCGCCAATAGTAAATGATCAAAATCCAAAACATCAATACACTGCAACTGGAAAATATACGATCTCATTGATTACTACCTCGGCAAGAGATTGTGTTAGCGAGGTAAAGAAGTGGGATATTACAGTTACTGAACTACCAAAAATTGGCTTTAATATGCCAGATATTTGTTTGAGGGATGCGGTTGCAACATTTACAAATACTTCTGTAAATGAAGATGGTTCGACTACAGGGCTAACCTATGCCTGGGATTTCGGCGATAAATATTTAACCGGAACGGATTTAGCAAAGAACTCATCGGCTGATAGAAATGGAACCCATACTTACACCAGAGCAGACGATTATAATGTTACTTTAACGATAACCAATGAAAATGGTTGTATCACTACGATTACGCAAAAGTTTACAGTGAACGGATCCGTTCCCAGAGCTAATTTCGAGCCTTTAGCTAACAATAACTATTGCAGCAATAATATTTTTTCTATCAAAAACACCTCTACCGTAGATTTTGGAAAAATTACTAAAATAGAAGTTTATAAAGATATTGTTAATGATCCATCAAATTTTGAAACGTTTACTTATCCAATTCCTGAACAGATTGACTTAACTTATGAAACATTCGGATCGCCCGATACCAAAGATTATCAGGTTAAAGTTGTCGCTTATTCCGGAGGGCAGTGTTCGGATTTTGTTGTAAAGCAATTCACCCTTAACGCATCACCGTCAGTTTCTGTTGATGAAATTTTGCCAGTTTGCGAAAATGATGGGAATGTATTATTTAATCAATTTCATGTAACTAACGGCATTGCAGGCACTGGTATATATTCAAGTGATGGGAAAGGATTACAGGCGGATGGAACTTTTAACCCAAAACTTGCGGGTGTCGGTTCGCATAATATTACCTATACATTTACTGCCAACAATGGTTGTACGGCATCGGTAACTAAATCTATTTTTGTTAATAAATCTCCGGTGGTGGATGGTGGCCCAATTATTTATATATTAGCAGGAGGAGAAATACAAATTCCGGCAGAAGCAGTAGGAAAGGGTTTGAGTTATGAATGGTTGCCCGCAACCGGATTAAGTGATAGTAAAATTCTTAATCCAATCGCTTCCCCTGAGAAAGATACAGAATACACTTTAACCGTTACAACAAATCCTGATCAATGTACGGCTGTGACGCATGTTTCAGTTAAAGTATTGCAATCGGTGAATCCGCCAAGCAGCTTTACACCAAACGGCGATGGTTACAATGATGTTTGGAATATTAAGTTTCTGGAAACGTACCCGAATGCAACTGTTGAGGTTTTCAACAGAAATGGTAATAGAATTTTCTTTAGCAATGGATATAAAATTCCCTTTGATGGGAATTTCCAGAATGAACAGCTTCCTGTCGGGGTTTATTACTATATTATCAATCCGAGAAATGGAAGAAAAACAGTAACAGGACCGCTCACTATAATTAGATAAAATTGAAAAAGTATATCGCCCTATTAGCCATTCTAATTTCTGTTAAGGCTTTTTCACAACAAAAGCCACAGTACACGCAATACATTTTTAATCAATATTTACTTAACCCGGCACTTTCTGGTATTGAGAATTACATAGATTTTAAAGCGGGATATAGAAAACAATGGGCTGGTATTAATGATGCTCCTCAAACTTCTTTTGTTTCCGCTCACTGGGCATTGGGCAATAACCAATTATGGAGTAATGCACTAACTTCATTTCCTGAGCAAACAGGTAACCCGATGGATAGAAACTATACGCAAAATTATAGTTCATCTCCTTCTCATCATGGAATGGGGGTAACTGCCGTTTTGGATAAAACAGGGCCCATAAAAAGACTTGATGCAAACCTGACCTACGCATATCATCTGCAGTTAAGTAATAGTTTTAACTTGTCGGCGGGTGTAGCTGCAGGCTTATCAAGCATATCTTTAGATATTAATGCATTAACTTTTGAAAATCCTAACGAACCATCATTAAACAGGGCCATTACGAGTCAGTTACGGCCTGATTTAAGCATCGGACTTTGGTTATACGGAGCGAGAATGTTTGCAGGCGTATCAGCGCAACAGGTTTTATCTCAAAAACTCAGTTTTTCTGGCGATGATTCTTACAATCTTGGAAAAGCAGTGCCTCATTTTTTCGCTACGGCAGGTTACAAATTTTTCCTCGATGAAGAAATTGCTGCCATTCCATCGGTGATGGTTAAATACGTACAACCCAGCCCCGTTTCCGTTGATTTGAATATGAAACTCGCTTTTAGAGATAAAATTTGGTTGGGTGGAAGTTACCGCAAAGATGATTCATTTTCGGCAATGGCAGGCTTCAACATCGGAAAAATGGTGAATCTTACTTACTCATATGATTTTACCACTTCAGATCTTAATCAGGTAAGTAACGGAAGCCACGAGATTGTTTTAGGATTACTGCTCAACAACATCTACAAAGTACCTTCATATATTAGGATGTGGTAACTCTGTTTCAATAGCTAATTACCTTTCATGTTTAGATATTAACTAATAGCTAAATTTTCATTTAACGAGCTAATTAAAGTTCTTTTCTTAGTCTGGCTACAGGTATATTCATTTGCTCGCGGTATTTTGCAACTGTTCTCCGGGCAATGTTGTAACCTCTTTCCTTTAAAATTTCAGTTAGTTTTTCGTCGGCTAAAGGCTTACGTTTATCCTCATTGCCAATGCAGTCTTCCAAAATTTTCTTAACCTCTTTGTTTGATACTTCTTCTCCATTTTCTGTTTGAATAGCTTCAGAGAAAAAAGATTTCAATAAAAATGTACCAAACTCCGTTTGAACATACTTAGAATTTGCCACCCTTGATACTGTGGAGATATCCATGTCGATTTTATCAGCAATATCTTTTAAAATCATCGGACGCATTTTACGTTCATCAGCAGTTAAAAAATATTCGTACTGATAATGCATAATCGCATTCATAGTTTTAAGTAAGGTTTGTTGCCTTTGCTTAATCGCATCAATAAACCATTTAGCAGAGTCGAGTTTTTGTTTTACGAACTGAACGGCTTCTTTAAGTTTTTTATCTTTGGAAGATGCTTTGTCATAATGCTCAAACATCTCCTGGTAAGAACGGCTAACCTTTAGTTCAGGAGCATTTTTCGAATTAAGAGTTAAAATCAAAACGCCATCATTATTACTGATATGAAAATCAGGTATGATTTGCATTTGCTTGGTAGTTACCTGGTTTGCATCGCCCGGTTTTGGATTTAAACGCAGAATTTCATTAACAACCTCCTTAAGTTCTTCGCTATCCAGATTTAAACTTTTTTCCAGTTTATCATAATGTTTCCTGGTAAATTCATCCAGGTAGTTTTCTACAACATTCATTGCTTTCACAATGATCGGATTGCTCTGATCTTTCCTTTTCAACTGAATTAAAAGGCACTCTTTAAGGTCGCGGGCACCAATTCCGGGAGGATCAAAACTTTGGATCAATCTCAGCATTTCAAGCACATCTTCTTCCTCCACCATTACGTTTTGAGAAAATGCCAGGTCATCAATCATTGAACCCAGTGGGCGACGTAGATAACCATCATCATCAAGGCTACCAATAATTTGTTTTCCAACAATAAAATCCTGATCGGATAAGGGAATAAGGTCTAATTGTTCCTGAAGACTTTCGAAAAACGTACTTTCGATGGCGATAGGAGTTTCTTTCTTCTCCTCATCATCATCGCCATTATTGTAATTTGTACTGTAGTCATTGGTGTTGTCATCCTGCAGATAATCATCTACATTAAACTCATCCATACTATTCTCTTCAGATGGGCCATCGAAATCATCAGGTCCGTCATTTAGATCATCATATTCATTTTTAGGCTCATCTTGCGTCATTAAACTCGGATCTTCCAAAGCAGGATTATCCTCTAATTCTTCCTTTACGCGGGTATCTAAAGCAACGGTTGGCACCTGTAACAACTTTATAAACTGAATTTGTTGAGGTGATAACTTTTGAAGTAATTTTTGTTGTAAATGTTGCTTTAGCATATTTTAAAGTAAGAATTGGAGCAAAAATAAACAAATCATTTCAGATATTCTTTAGAATTGATCTAAATGAGTTGGAATGTTTCGGTTTTAAATTGTTTGCTAAACAT
This sequence comes from Pedobacter agri PB92, assembly GCF_000258495.1. GTDB lineage: Bacteria > Bacteroidota > Bacteroidia > Sphingobacteriales > Sphingobacteriaceae > Pedobacter > Pedobacter agri. The sequence continues at coordinate 7,397 of NZ_AJLG01000094.1, read as the reverse complement.
TTGTATTGAGTATAATGTTTGTTACTTTTACAAATTATATAAACTAAACAAAAATTTATGAATATTGTAAAAGAATTTAAGGAATTCGCCATAAAGGGAAATGCCTTCGATTTAGCCGTTGGGGTTATTATAGGCGGCGCTTTCGGTAAAATTGTTACTTCTGTGATTGAAGATTTAATTATGCCGGTAGTAGCTGCGATGGTTGGTAAACCAGATTTTAGCAGTATTTATTTTGCAATGGGTAAAGGTGCTGAATCAATTCCTGCTGGCGCATCGCTGGCTGATGCAAAAAAAGCGGCTCCAGATGCTGCGATATTTGCGTATGGTAACTTTATTACAGTAGCCATTAACTTTTATTGTTGGCATTGGTTGTTTTTATGATGGTAAAGGCGATCAATAAAATGAAAAAGAAAGAAGAAGCTGCGGCAGTAGTGGCACCACCAGCACCACCAAAAGAAGAAGTTTTATTAACAGAAATAAGAGATTTGTTAAAAGCAAAAGCATAAATAATAAGAGATCTGCCAAATTTTGGCAGATCTTTTTATTTAAAAGCTTCTTTTGATACTCGGATCTGTGATAATAATATAATCACCAAGACTTTTATATTTCCCCCAATCCGGGCTTTCAAAATCTTCACTACTGAAAGACGAAATATTTAAAATATTTAATTTTGGCGAGTATTTCTGCAGTTTCGCTAAAGTGCCTAGTTTTTCATCGCTGTGAAAGCGGCCGTTTAAATGCAAAACCTTACTGCTGTTAGTGGTTTTAAAGGATTTAGCAATAGACCATGCCATTGTTGCATCCCAGAAATTTTGTGTTTGATAAATTTTCATCGAGCCCATGTTATGTCCGCCTAATAAATCAGCGAACTTTTCCAGATATCGCCCAGTGGCAGTATCTACCGGTATTGGTGGAAGTATCTCGAGTGATGACTTTGGAAAATTTTTTAAAATATCCAGTCCACTTTTTGTAACGGCATTGCTGTAACGTGTAGCTGCATTTGCTGCTATTACCGGCAGCTTATTTGTTTTTGCATATTCTATTAATGGCTGATAATCTTTATAATTAGACCACGCTCTTCCTTCCTTAACGAAGTTTTTTTCTGATATCAGTCCTGCCAGATATTCATCAACAACAGGTTGAATATCCGTATGGAACATTTCTAAACTAAGCGTAATTTTACCAGGATAAGCCTCGTTTAGTTTTTGAAGATGGTGGCTTCTAACATATGGCCTATTGAGTCGTTATGTTCTTCTCCAAAAAACAATACATCATTATTTTTCATGTCTTTGATAATATCATCAATAGCTATATTTTTTTGTTTCTTAGTGTCGTAAACTTTATAGCTTAAAGCAGCTTCCTGAGAAAATAATGGTATAGAAATTATTGTGAAAAGAATAAGCAGTAAATATTTCATGCCCTCAAAATAGGAAAATAATTTCACCGATGAAATCATGCAGCTTACCGCTTTTTCGCTGATGCTCATCATAAACGGTATATATACAAATGCAATGAATAAATATATTTGATTATTAATAATTCAACACATGGAAAATATGAATGAAACTAAACCAATTAAAAGTTCAGGAAGAGTGCTGAGCGGTTTAGTAATTATAATAATAGGCTTAGCCTTTCTTCTGGACAATATGGGTTTAAATATTCCGCATTGGGTATTTAGCTTTTGGACGTTTTTGATTGCATTGGGGGTATTTCTTGGTGTAAGGCGTAATTTTAAAGGAGTTGGGTGGTTAATATTAATCCTTTTTGGTGTTTACCAAACTGTTGATGACATGGGGTTTGATTTTGATGTATCAAAATATGCGCTTGGATTTGGTCTTGTAATTATCGGTGGATTTTTAATATTGAAGCCACGGGATAAAAAGTCGTTTAAAGATAATTTCAAAAATGAATTTGGCGGTGGAGTAGGTGAGAATGCCGAGTTCAAAGCTGCTGATAAAAATTCGAATTCGAATGACATTATTGATGTAACAGCAGTTTTTGGGGGTTCAAATCAAACTGTTTACTCGAAAAATTTTAAAGGAGGAGATATCACCACTGTTTTCGGCGGAGCGGATATCATTATGACTCAAGCCGATTTCAATGATTCAGTTTCAATTGATGTAACCGCTGTTTTTGGAGGTATTAAATTAATCGTTCCTCCCAACTGGGCTATAAAATCGAATGTAACGGCAATCTTCGGAAGTGTAGAAGATAAGAGAGGACACATGCTTCCAGTAGATCAAATGCAAAAAACTTTAATTTTAGATGGTACGGTGCTATTCGGGGGCATCGAAATTAAAAGTTTTTAAACCAAAACTAAAATATATGGCGAGTTGCAATACTCGCCATTTTAACTCATCCTAACATTAACTAATCAAATCTCTCTTGACAACTAGACCGCTTTCCATACCACGAATACAGAAAACTTCTTTGGCTATTGCCATTGCGTGGTTCATTTTATGTAGTGTGGGTTTACATTATGTGGTAAACTTTTCGTGGTTAATCTCTTTAGCTGATAGCTTTTTGAGTAATTTTCTGTTGGTGATGGCCTGTATTGCCATAAGCAATATGTTGGGATATTATCAGCCCAAAAACGAGCGGATTTTGTATGTATTGATTATTACCCTGGCGTTAACCTTTGTAATTATTTATGCAGCAAAATATGCCATTTTCTACATATTTACCGATTTTAAAGAATATTTAGATTTTTACAATTTTTCCTTTGCATTTCGCGGCTTAATTTCTTTTATGTGTTTGGGCTGGTGTGCGCTAGCAAATATTTTATGGTACAGGTTAGAAGAACAGTCTGAAACCCATGAACGGCTTTCGGCGGCTAAAAGCTTAGCGAAGGAGGCTGAGCTAAACAAATTAAGGCATCAACTTCAGCCTCATTTTTTGTTTAATAGCTTAAATTCGGTATTTGCGCTTACTATGGTAAACCCGAAAGAAGCTGGGGTGATGATTACGAAGCTGGCTTCTTTTTTAAGGGGGACTTTAAAACGTGATGATGAATTATGGGTTTCTGTTGAAGAAGAAATGGAATACATCCAATTGTATCTGGATATCGAAAAGGTTAGGTTTAGCCATCGATTAAATATTGAGGTTAACGTTGCTGATGATACTTTGAATTTATCTTTGCCCGGGACCTTATTACAACCGATAGTGGAAAACGCCATAAAGTTTGGTTTATATAATACATCTGCAGGAATTACTATAAAAGTTGATGTAACGGTAGATCGTAATATCTTAGCGTTACGCGTTCAAAATCCGTTTGACCCAGAGATGAAAGCAGCCGGTGGAACGGGTTTTGGTTTAAGTGCTATTAAACGTCGATTATATTTATTATTTGCAAATCCACATTTGCTGCAAACCGAAATTGAAGCAAATAATTTATATATTACCACCCTAAAAATTCCCCAAACAAATGATCAGAACGATACTAATTGATGATGAACCTTTAGCGAGAGATATTGTTAAATATTATCTGACCGATCATCCTGAAATTGAGATTGTTGCAGAGTGTTGCGATGGCTTTGAAGGATTAAAAGCAATAAGCCTGCATAAGCCTGATTTAATTTTCTTAGATATTCAGATGCCAAAAATTAGTGGCTTTGAAATGCTCGAGTTAGTGGAAGATAAGCCTGCAGTGATTTTTACAACGGCTTTTGATGAATATGCCATCAAAGCGTTTGAAGTTAATGCAGTTGATTATTTGCTCAAACCGATTGATAAAGGCCGTTTTGATACAGCCATCAAAAAACTGCCTTCCAGATTGAATCAAACCGAAAATACCGAAGCGGTGTTAGATGCTGCGGCATTAAGCCCGGCACAAAATAACAGGGTGGTAGTGAAAAAAGACGGTGTAATTAAAATTATTCCTACCGGAGATATCAACTACCTGGAAGCAGATGATGATTATGTGAAATTAAGCACCGCTGATGGCTCCTTCTACAAAAATAAAACGATGGCATACTTCGAACAAACTTTAGATTCCAGCCAGTTCATTCGCATCCATCGGTCATACATCATCAACCTGGCACAGGTAACTAAAATAGAATTGAAAGAAAAAGACAGTTACGTAGTTTTGCTTAAATCGGATATTTGGTTGCCAGTTAGTAAAACAGGTTATGTTAAACTGAAGGCAGCTTTGGGTTTATAAAAATTCAATATAAGTTTGAGGCCATTAGAAACCGATTTTTAAAAAGAATTATTACATTTGTTTTTCAAATAAAAATAAAAACTAAACAGACTTGCATTTGTAGAGAAATCGCTTTATATTTGCACCTCTTAATTTTGAAATTATAATAAGATAATATACAGTCATGAAAAGAACATACCAACCTTCGCAAAGAAAGAGAAGAAACAAACACGGCTTCCGCGAAAGAATGGCAACAGCTAACGGCAGACGAGTATTAGCATCACGTCGTGCTAAAGGAAGAAAAAGATTAACAGTTTCTGACGAACGCAAGCATAAAGCATAATTTTTGATTGCTTTCCGGGTAACCGGAACGGGCAGATCAAAATCTGCAATTATCAATCAAAAATATATGTACACATTCAAAAAAGAAGAACGGTTATGTAGCAGAAGATATTTAGATCTGCTATTTAAAAACGGTTCTTCTTTTTTATTATACCCATTTCGTATCTCTTACCTTTTTGTTGATGAAGCTTCAAGTGTTCAGGCACAAGTTGTAATCAATGTACCAAAGAAGAGATATAAGCGAGCAGTAGACCGCAATCTGCTTAAACGTCGCATCCGCGAAGCCTATCGCCTAAACAAAAAAGAATCTTTTTATACTCAATTACCTACAGATAAAGGCCTGTTGCTTTTCTCAATACAATTCGTTGGAAAAGAAAAATATGAATTTACTTTTATTGAAAAAAAGTTATTAGCTACATTCAAGCGTTTTAAAACTTTAGTTCTTCCCAATGAAGCTGATCAATAAAATTTTTTCCTGGTTTTTTTTAGGCTTGATCAAGGTTTATCAATATGCCATTTCCCCCATGTTGGGAGCAAACTGCAGATTTACCCCAACCTGTTCGCAATACGGAATTGAAGCTATTCGCAAGCATGGCCCGTTTAAAGGTGGTTGGCTGGCGTTAAAACGTATCGGTCGTTGTCATCCCTGGGGAGCGCATGGGCATGATCCGGTACCTTAATAAATTCCTTCGCTGAATTGGTGGACCTATCATTATGCCTTTCTTCAGAGCGTCTTTAGTTTGTAATAGATTTTAATTTCTGATTAAGATTTTCAGCTTCTAAATCCATTTTACAATTTTTAATATCTTTGCCGCATGGCTACAATACTTCAAATAGAAACTGCTACTCAGGTTTGTTCAGTTGCATTATCAATTGATGGAAAAACAATTTGTGTAAAAGAAGAAATTGGGCAAAATCTTCACGCCAGTAACTTAACACTTTTTATTGAGGATGTAATTCATGCCGCTAAACTCACCTATCAAGATTTAGATGCAATTGCCATAAGCAAAGGCCCGGGCTCGTATACCGGTTTAAGAATTGGAGTATCTACCGCTAAGGGTTTATGTTACGCCCTGGATAAACCTTTAATTGCCATCGAAACCTTAAAAATGATGGCAGCTGGCTTTATTGCCGAAAATCAATTTTCAGGATTAATATGCCCAATGATTGATGCCAGGAGGATGGAGGTTTACACCGCTGTTTTTGATACTGAATTGAATGCTTTAGAACCTACCTCTGCTAAAATTATTAATGAAACAAGTTTCGGTAATTTGCTGGCAACTAATCAGATTACATTTTTTGGAGATGGCGCTGCAAAATGCGTAGAAACTTTGCAACAATCTAACGCAAGTTTTAGTGAAGCCAATTTTAACTCAGCGAAATATATGTCATTGTTGGCAAATCAAGCGTTTCAACAATCTGATTTTGAAGACATTGCTTATTTCGAGCCTTTTTATTTAAAAGATTTTGTAGTTACACAACCTAAAAAGAAAGTTTGATTATTTTCTTTTAAAAATTGAAAACAAGTTTTTAAAGAAGCTGCCTTCGTTTTGATCATTAATGCCAGGCATAGTATCGCTGAATTGAGGATGATTTACCACATTCCCGAACTTAATTCCGATACCCATGTAAATCGAAGCACCATTCGGACCCTTACCTACATCTGCAGTACTATTGATGATTCCTCTTGCCTGGTTTACGGAAGAAAATAAATTGTCTGTGCCTCCAAAAAGTTCAAAATTAGGTGTTTGGTACTTGCCCTGTAATCCAACCATAAAGATATTGTTTAGATTATAAGCCGGTGTAACACTTGCAGAAAGATTATTATAATTGAAAGTATTTATAAACGCAATATCTCCACCTTTATAAAACAGATTTTTAGATACAACGAGCCCGGGTTTGTAAAAACCATAGGTTTTGGAAATATAAACATCAAGCTTTGCGTTTGTAGCTGCCAAAAACTTTTTGCTTTGCTGAGAGAGCAGAAAAATATCTTTAATCTCTTGATTGGTGTTTGATTGATTATCGTTTAGGTCTTCGATGAATTTTTGCGTATTCACGGTTGTGCGTTGAGTTCCGCTTCTCCACCAGATGAAACCAAGATCTTTAACATTGGCCATTAAAAACAAGCCTTTTTTGCTGGTATAATTTGTGCCAAAACTAAGAGATAAACCAGGGTTTTTGAAGTTAGGAAAAAATGTTTTCTTATCAACTTCATCTAAATCATAGAAGTTGCTTGAATAGGTTCCATCTACTCCAATTAATAATGAATTTGTTTCAGGACTGATGTACAAATTTGAATGAGCGACATTTAAATCTGTATATACAATTCCACTCAATAAACTCGCCTTGGCACCAAAGGCAAGTCTTTTGTTATAATTCTCCCGGTAAGAAAAACTAAATTGGTGATAAGCTTGCTGATAGCCTTTTGTATTAAATATATCCCTCAGATCGGTATTTGTAGGGAAGCGGGTAAAGGTATCGAAAATAGCAAGGGTTTCATTGGTGTAATCGATGTGCGCATCAGATCGAATTTGCCAGGCAAAGCCCATTTCTTTTTGATATTTGTACGATTTGAATAATCTAAAAGTTGCAACATAAATATTGCTGTTGGTATATAGATTATTGATCTCACCATTACCAATGGATAGTGATTCAGTATCATAAACTCCTGCCTGAGAAATTCTTCTGACAGAATAAGCTGAGTTGCCTCTGTTTGCAGCATTTGTTCCAAAATAAGGGAGAAAAAAATTAGAAGAGAATTTTCTCGATGAATCCAGCGTAAATGACTTTTGAGATGGATTTTCGAAAGCGTCAAACATGGTTTTTGTGCCAAAAAGCGCATACTGCTGGGCATTTACATTTTTGAAGCTGGCGATAATGACTAAGGCAAGTAAGAGTTTCTTAGTGTGTACGT
>NZ_AJLG01000093.1 GCF_000258495.1 Pedobacter agri PB92 | reverse complement strand
TCGTCATTGCGAGGTAAGAAGCAATCTCAATGAAGTGCTATAAACATTTAGTAGTAAGATTGCTTCGTACCTCGCAATGACGACCGTTTGTTTAAGGTTTATGATAGCGATTGGTCAGTTCATTGCCGTCCGGCTTCAGCCGACGGATAAAAAAAACCGAGCTGTAACTTACAACTCGGTTTTTCAGTAATTTGCAAAGCAGCTTTCCGCTTTGGTCTTTCTGCTTTAGCCTTTTACCTTTCAGCTTTTCTTCTATTTCCACCAAACCTTCTGTTATTACTAGCATTACGAGGTTTGCCGCTCATGTTTCCGTCGCCGTTACCTTTTTTACCACCGCCACCTTTCGATTGCGCCTGAGGTTTGCGTTTAACCTGGTTTTTGGCCAGCATATTTTCCCAGCTTAGAGGATAAGGATGGTCATCTACAATCGGTAAAGTGATTTTAATCAGTTTCTGGATATCCAGTAAATATTCATTTTCTTCCGCATCGCAGAACGATATGGCAATTCCGTTTGCACCTGCACGACCAGTACGACCAATGCGGTGTACATAAGATTCTGGAATATTTGGTAATTCGAAATTGAAAACGTGAGATAACTGGTCGATATCGATACCACGGGCAGCAATATCGGTTGCCACTAAAACGCGTATTTTTCTATCTTTAAAATCGGTTAAAGCACGTTGACGGGCATTTTGCGATTTATTACCGTGAATTGCGGCAGCTTTAATTCCAGAGTGACCTAAATCTTTTACAATCCGATCTGCACCATGTTTAGTGCGTGTAAAAACTAAAGCGGTTTGAATGTTCTTATCTTCTAAAAGATGAATCAATAACTTCTTTTTATCCGGCTTATCAACAAAATAAACAGATTGGACAATAGTTTCTGCAGTAGAAGAAATTGGTGTAACTTCTACTTTCGTAGGGCTGGATAAAATGGTGTTGGCTAGCTTCTGGATTTCATCGGGCATAGTAGCCGAGAAAAATAAAGTCTGGCGTTTTGCAGGCAACTTGGCCACCACTCTTTTCACATCGTGGATAAAACCCATATCCAACATTCTATCTGCTTCATCTAAAACAAAAAGTTCGATGGTGTTTAAAGTGATAAAACCCTGGTTCATTAAATCTAATAAACGACCAGGTGTAGCCACCAAAATATCAACGCCTTTACGCAAAGCTTCCACTTGCGAGTGTTGGTTTACACCACCAAAAATAACTAAGTGACGTAAATTTAAATTACTACCGTAAGCTTTAAAACTTTCTTCAATTTGAATGGCAAGCTCACGTGTTGGTGTTAAAACCAAAGCTTTTATATTTTTTGTTGCTTTAGTATTGATGTGTTTTTCGTGCAGTAATTGCAACATCGGGATGGCGAAAGCAGCAGTTTTACCCGTACCTGTTTGTGCGCAACCTAATAAATCTTTTCCTTTTAATATTGTTGGGATGGATTGCTCCTGTATTGGTGTAGGTTGTGTATAACCTTCTTTCTCAAGGGCCTTTAAAATTGGCTCAATGAGGTTTAATTCTTTGAATAACATGTATGTTTTTTTGTAATATTTATCGAAGAAGCTAGAACAATCAATTGTTGAAGGACTAACTTGCGGAGAGAATATGCCATTCAGAATGGCAAGCCCTTATTCCTGCTTCAGCGGCAAAGATACATAAATAAAATGATTGAAGGCGTGAATTTTGAATGAATGAATTTGTGTTGGTTATTCCTTCATTCAATCATACCATCAGTCAATCATCCTATCATTCAACTATTTCTCTTCTCTAAACCTGCTAAAGCAAATTAATGCAACCAAGCACAAACCGAAACCAACAATTCCATTAAGGCGTAGACCAAAATCATTTCCAGGATCTTTACCGTAAATGGTTAGCATGGCAAAAATGGCAATACCCAAAGTTTGTCCGAGTTTTACAAACAAATATTTAACGGCAAAAAACATCCCTTCGTGGTTTTCGCCACTTTCTATGGTGTCTTTTTGAGCAATGTCTGCTAAAATAGCATTAGGCAAAATTCCTAATGCAGCCAAAGGAAATGATGCCGACAAAACCAGGATGTAAAGTTGGGTGCTAGGTAACAAAGGTAATCTGCCTAAGAAAAAAATAGTAACAAATATTAAACATAAAACAACGAAGGCAGAAAGCACGAACGGTTTTTTGCCAAATTTAGCCGAGCCGAAATTAACCACAGGATAAAAAATTAATGAAGCTAAGACCATAACGCCCATAAATTTTCCGCCTTGAGATTCATCTAAGCCTAAAAGTACTGTACAGAAATACAATAAGCCACTAGAAATAATACTTAAAGCGGTGTAAAAGGCAAAATCTGAAACTAGATAATATTTAAAATTGCTATTCTTAAAAGTATTTTTAATGGCTGGCCATAGTGGAATATGCGTGGGTTTAGCCACAGAAAATTCTTTCTCGTTTATGAAAAATACAGGCAGCAACATCACCAAGCCAGATAAAATACATAGACCCCAGATGGCTATTTGTACGGCCTCGCTGCGGTTAGCAATTACAAAGTTCATTTGAACCAAATCAGCAAAATTGTTGGTGCAGGCCGACAGAATAATCCCGATAACAAAACCCACTTGCTGATAACTAGATAATTTAACTTTTTGCCTTGGCGTATGGGTAACTTCAGCCAAAAGTGCGTTGTAAGGAATAATATAGGTGGTAACCGAAACAAAAAATAAACAAAGCGTAATGGTTAGCCACCAGGCGTTATGCAAACTTTCTTCTTTATTAATCGGATAAAAAACCAGTCCGCAAAAAATTATCGATGGAATAATTGCCCATTTCATAAACGGCATTCTTCGTCCGTTAGGGTTTTGACTTGCATCGCTTCTAGATGCGATAAAAGGGTCGAAAATCGCGTCAACCAATCTGCCCGACGCTGCAATGATGGATAAAATATTGAACAATCCTAAAAAAACAAGTTGAGGAACCAGCGGCGGCAAACCAGCATTGCTCGGTGGCAAGTAAAAATAGGGGAGCATCACGATGATAATGTTCGTCATGGTACTCCAGCCAATCATACCGGCAGCGTAAGCAATTTCTTGCTTGAGTGAGAGTGTTTTGTTCATTAATAGGTTAAAATTATACTTTCTATTTTGTAAAGCAAATTCCTGTAATATTTGGTTGCGATAGTCCTGCTTTTCGTTTTATCCCGATGGCTTTCTGTGCTGAATCTACTGCAGATTAACGGGATGTTCACTCCAATCAGGTTTGTTTTAGGCAGGTTAACCTTGCTATTTTCGGTTGGTCGCTTAAACTAAATCCCTCAGTTTCATCAATCAGATTAGCACTGCAATTTAGGGTTTTATTTAACCATTGCGGCGTAATTTGCCATCTAAACCCGACAGCAACGAAAATACTTTTTGTAAAATTGTAGTAGTAAAATGCTTCATCGTTCCCCTTCCATAAAAATAAGTTAATGAGGGCGATAGATTTCAAAAAGATTGTAGTGTATGGCGGGACTATCGAAGCCGATAAGCACAGCCATTGCTTTTCTAAATTTTTTAAACAGATTTTATTTTCTGGTAAACACCTTGCTGATAAAATAGATAATTAGAAAACCAATAAAAATATATAAGCCGTTTAGGGCTGCGTTTGGGTCATCAGCATAAATGCTAAAAGCCACAAATGTATAGGCAGCAATAAAAATTACTGGCAATATTGGATAAAGCGGAACCGTGTAAATGGTTTTATTATCTAAGTTTGCGGTGCGTTTTCGTAGTATAAAAATTGTTGCAGCAGAACTTGCCATGCTGATGCTTTCTAAAAAAATGGTGTAGTTTAAAATTTTATCGAAAGTTTTGGCAAAGAAAATTATAACAACTGCAACAAGCGAAAAAACGGTTAGGCTAACGCTAATTACTTCTTTTTTGTTCATTCGGGCGAATACTTTTGGTAAGGCGCCTTCTTCACCCATGGCAAACATGGCTCTTGGGTTGCTTAATAAATTAACATTCACATAACCCATTACTGAAACAAAAATAATTACTGAAAGCATTTTGAAACCCGCTGGTCCGAATATTTTCGACGCCAGGATTGCGGCAATACTTTCAGCAGTTTTTAGTTCTTCGAAACCAATAACCTGTACATAAACATAGTTCAAGGCCATGTAAAGGATTACAATTATCGTTAAGCCGATAATAATAGAACGTGGAATTACTTTTTTCGCTTCGGTAACTTCGCCTCCAAAATTTATGGTTTGCGCATAACCAGCATATGAAAATGAAACGGCAATCAAACATAAGCCTAAAGCTTTTCCATAATCTGCCCAGCTTGGCAAAGTATTGTTTGCGGTCTTGAAAACTGGTGTAATGATTTGCGTGGTTTCAGCAAAGAAAATTGCGCAGATTAAGATCAGGATTAAGCCTATTTTAATAATGGTTAATACATTTTGGGTTTTAGAACTCGCTTTTAAGCCTAGCAGATTAATCAGGTAAAATAATAGTATTGTGGCGATGGCAATTGCGACACGATAGGTTTCATTCTGCATTTCTACAGGTAAAATAATTTTGCTCAGATATTCAGCACCTATAATGGAAATTGCTGCTACCGATGCCGCACTAGAAATTAATACAATACAATTAATGGCAAAAGCAATTGATGGGTGGTAAGCTTTGGAGAAAATTTTATAGTAACCACCAGTAACCGGGTAACGAGATCCGATTTCTGCATAAGTTAAAGCACCACAGAACGCTACAAAACCGCCAATAAACCAAGCCAGATAAAATAATTCAGGAATTTGAGCTTTTGCGGCCACATTTACCGGTGTGCGAAAAATGCCCATTCCGATTACTAAACTGACCACAATCATAGATAAATCGAAGAGCGAAAGTTGCTTTTTCTGTTGCATTAAGGGAATAATAAATTGACGGGTTGAAGATAAGGAAATTATGGGTGATGTGAGATGCTAGATCATAGATGACCATGGATTCGTATTCGTTCTTCATCCATTTTACTTTCAAAATTTTCCTGTCTTTTTGTTGAAATTTTATTTTGCGAGCATCAAAGAATAAATCTATTATTGCATAATAATTTTTGCTACCCGGAATTTGCAAAATTAAACACCAACAATTTTTTAAATTCCCGATATCAAATCATTCCTAAATACTTGTCATGTTGAACGTTAAAGCTTGCTCCGAACATCCCTCGGTATGGCTGCTTTGTATAAAACAAAGTTCAAACAACCTGATAAAAAATAAGCAACCTTATGGCAGAAGTAATTTATAACGACGACAGTATTCGATCATTAGACTGGAAGGAACACATCAGACTACGCCCCGGTATGTATATCGGTAAGCTTGGTGATGGCTCTGCGCAAGATGATGGAATTTATGTTTTGTTAAAGGAAATTGTAGATAACTCTATCGATGAGTTTGTGATGGGTACAGGAAAAACCATCGAAATTACTGTTTCGGAACAAAAAATAAACGTTCGCGATTACGGTCGTGGTATTCCGTTAGGAAAAGTTATTGATTGCGTAAGCAAAATAAACACTGGTGGTAAGTACGATAGTAATGCCTTTCAAAAATCAGTTGGATTAAATGGTGTGGGTACAAAAGCGGTGAATGCTTTGTCTACAAGTTTTACCGTACAATCTTACCGCGACGGTAAAACAAAGAAAGTTGAGTTTTCTAAAGGAGAAATTGTAAACGAACAACCGGTAATTGATACCACGCAGCGTAATGGAACAGCCATAACCTTTTATCCTGACGAAACCATTTTTAGAAACTACCATTATATCCCTGATTTTGTAGAGAGTATGGTTTGGAATTATGTATTCCTAAATACCGGCCTTACAGTTAACTTCAACAATCAGAAATATTTCTCAGAAAGAGGTCTTTATGATTTGCTTTCTAAATTTAATAAGCCAGAAGAAATTCGTTACCCAATTATTCACATGATTGGTAATGATATCGAAATTGCGATGACACATGGGCAGCAATATGGAGAAGATTATCATTCTTTTGTTAATGGCCAGCACACTACACAGGGGGGAACACACCAGGCAGCTTTCAGGGCCGCGGTGGTAAAAACCGTTAGGGAGTTTTTCAAAAAAGAATTCGATGCTTCTGATGTCCGCTCATCCATTATTGCTGCCATCTCCGTTCGTGTGCAGGAACCTGTTTTCGAATCGCAGACCAAAACAAAGCTTGGTTCGCAAAATATGGGACCTGAAGGGCCATCTGTGGCGACCTTTATTAATGATTTTGTTAAAAAGGAATTGGATGATTATCTGCATAAAAACCCAGATGTTGCCGATGCCTTGCTGAAACGTATCAATCAATCAGAAAGAGAGCGTAAAGACATTGCCGGAATTAAAAAACTGGCAAACGATAGGGCTAAGAAAGCTTCATTGCATAATAAAAAACTCCGCGATTGTAAGGTTCATTTCAATTCTACACATGAGAAACGTTATGAGACTACCCTTTTTATTACTGAGGGAGATTCTGCTTCGGGTTCTATCACAAAATCCCGTGATGTAGATTGCCAGGCCGTTTTCAGCTTAAAAGGTAAGCCACTTAACTGCTATGAGCTTACCAAAAAAGTGGTTTACGAAAATGAAGAATTTAATTTATTGCAACACGCTTTAAACATTGAAGATGGCCTGGAAGGTTTGCACTACAATAACATTGTGATCGCTACCGATGCCGATGTGGATGGAATGCACATCAGGTTATTGATGATGACTTTCTTTCTTCAGTTTTTCCCTGATTTAGTAAAAGCAGGACATGTATACATTTTACAAACCCCTTTGTTCAGGGTTCGAAATAAAAAGGAAACCATTTATTGTTATAGCGATGAAGAGCGCCGAAATGCCATCGAAAAATTAGGGAACAAACCAGAAATTACTCGTTTTAAAGGATTGGGAGAGATTTCTCCTGATGAATTTGGTTTGTTTATTGGTAAAGATATCAGGCTCGATCCTGTTATTTTAAAAGATCAAACCATTAAAAGTTTGCTGGAATACTACATGGGTAAAAACACTCCGGACAGGCAGCAACACATCATCAAAAATCTGCGTGTGGAAAAAGACGAGGTAGAAGAGGAACCCAAAATAATTGATGAAGTAGCATAAAATTCGGCGTTGATGTAATCGCGAATTAAATCAACGCAAATTGAAACCCACTAAAAGTTCAGCAGGAAAATATTTAATAGTTGTATTTTTAATTTTAGCCATTTTTGGAATAACTGCAGGGTTATTCGTTAATTTTTCTAAAATACCACTATTAAAATCGGTAAATAAAATTGTTCAGGTGAAGAATGATTTTACAAAACTCGACAGCTGTATCTTTAAACTTTACAATGCAGAGAATAGCTGCAGAATGTATGTGGTGAGTGGGGAGCGGAATTATTATAACCAGTTTGTAGATGAAATTAAGGAGATCTCCTTAATTATGGATACGATTGAGCAGCAAAATGCAAAAGAACACGCATTTTCATCAGATAGTTTTGATGCGCTGATCAAGCAAAAGAAACTTCGTACTACACAATTCATTCAGCTTAAAAGATTATCAGACAGTTTAATTAATTTCTCAGTGGAAGTTGATAAAGATGTCGAGAAAATTAATCCGAAAAGTAAACTTTTTACAGCCAGACAATTTAAAAGTATTGTTAGAATTGACACGCTAAAGCCAAAAGTTACAACCCAGCCTAAAAAGAAGTTTTTTGGACGAATCATGGCAGCTATCAATAACAAAGAAACTAAGGCTGCTGCTGCTGACAGTTCCAGATTAACATTTATTAAAACAATTATTACAGCCGATACCTCTTCACTCAACCTTGCCTACAACAAACTTCAACTTAAAGCCATTAATGATTATTATTTAAAGCTTTATCGTACCAACAAACAACTTAAAACCAAGGAAAAACAATTGCTCGATGTCAATCATCGTTTAATTTTGACTATTGTTAACGGTTTAAAGCAATACAAGATTAGTGAAAATGATTATTATGCATCAGTGCAACAAATAGTTAGCAATACAACATTTAACACAGTCGAAAACCTCGATCGCTTTACCTGGGTTTTGCTATTCTTGTCGGGTGGCTTGGTTCTGTTTGTGTTATATATGGTTTTTAATTTCTATAAGAATGAAAAAGCATTAATTGAATATAGCGATAAAGCATCATTGTATGCCTTATCGAAAAGTCGTTTTCTGGCGAATATGAGTCATGAGATAAGAACGCCACTAAATTCTATTGTTGGTTTTTCTGAACAATTAACTAAAGTTGATTTACAGACGGAACAAAGGGAGCAGATTGGTGCCATCAGAAATTCATCCGTAATGCTACTTGATGTGGTGAATGATATTCTCGATTTTTCGAAATATGAAACGGGCAAGGTTGCTATGGAGCAAGTACCCTTTTCGCCCGCGATTGCGATTAAGGATGTTTTTGATAGCATGAAAATCCAGGCTGATAAAAAGGGGATAGGTTTTGTAATGGACATGGATATTGCCAGCGATAGATTTATTTTAGGAGATCCGCTCAGGCTGAAGCAGGTGGTGATGAATTTATTAAGTAATGCAATTAAATTTACCAGCGAAGGAAAAGTAACGCTAACCGCAAGTTTAATCGCTACTAATGCTACCGGATCGAAATTAAATGTCAGTATCACCGATACAGGTATGGGGATTAATCAGGTGGATCAAAAAATCATCTTTGATGAATTTGCACAGGTTTACTATTCTTCGACGAAAGAAAAGCAGCAGGGTACTGGCCTGGGTTTAGCCATCTGTAAGAAAATTGTTGAGTTTCAAGGTGGAACTATTTCGGTTAAAAGTGTGGAAAGAAAAGGCTCTACTTTCTCGTTTGAACTGCCGTACCAGAATGCAGCAAAGCCTGAAACAGAAGGAGCACCAGTTTCAACACTTGGCATTGAAGCTCAGGTTTTGGAAGGCAAACGGGTTTTACTGGCCGATGATAACATGCTGAATATTTTGCTGGCCAGTACCATTTTGAAAAAACACAAAGTTGAGTTTGATGCAGCATACAATGGAAAGGAAGCATTTGAGTTATTCAGTGAAAACGTGTATGACATCATTTTAACTGATATTCAAATGCCGGAAATGGGAGGGATAGAGCTAACACAAAAAATTAGAAGCAGCGAAGATGTGATCAGAAAGGTTACACCAATTTTAGGTGTTACGGCGAACGTGATGCAGGAAGACCGCAAAAAATACTTAGCTTCCGGAATGGACGAACTGGTGTTAAAGCCTTTTCTGGAACAGGAATTACTGGAAAAAATTGTGAAGTTTATCAGAAAGTAAATTAGCTATCACCCCAAAAATTAGGCTAGCGTCTAAAGACTTTTATCAGGTGCGTTCACGGTATCTTCTGGATGTTGCGGCGGTAATACATCAACTTTTTTCTCTACAATTGTGATTTTTGTAAATACAGCATATTTACTTGGGGCAATACCACCATCGTATTTTTCTGCATAAGCCTGTGTAAATTCTGCTCCGAAATATAAAATAATAGAAGTGTAGTAAATCCAAAGGAGGATAACAATAATTGAACTGGCGGCACCAAATGCTGATCCGGGGTTTCCTTTTTCGATATAAATGCCAATCAGATATTTACCCAAGCTAAAAAGTACCGCTGTGAATAATGCACCAATAATAGCCGATTTCCATTTAATGACTACATCGGGCAGCACTTTGAAAATTATAGTAAAAACTGCCGTGACTGCAGCCAATGTAATCACATTATTTAAGATGTAAATAAGCAATGCCATAGTATCGTCAGCTACGGGTACTACCTTATCAATTTGGGTTTCTGATAATAAAGAAATCAACTTGTCACCAAGACCTACCACCACAGTATTTACCACAAGCGATACGAGAAGCAAAAATCCCATCGAAACAATAAGCGAAAAGGATAAAAGCCTGTTGGTAATCATTTTTAGCCAGCCTTTTTTAGGGATTGCTTTTACCTTCCAGATCAGGTTAATACTATCTTGTATTTCGATAAAAATTGCTGTCGAACCAAATATCAAGGTGGCAATACCAATAATTAAACCAATGGTTGATTGACCACTTTTGGTAGAATGCTCCACAAAACTTTGTATTTGCGAAGCAGCATCAGGACCAACCATGTCGGTAACCTGGGCGAAGAACTTATTGTGAGTATCGGTATTACTTTTATCGCTTAAAAAAATAGTGGCAGCCGATAGAATAATGATGATTAATGGTGTGAGTGAAAATATAGTATAGTAAGCTAACGAAGCACTCAGTTTAGTAATTCTGTCTTCAGCAAAACCCTTTCCGGCAGCTATAAAAAGATGATAAAGTGCTATAAAAAAATGCTTGATCTTCTTGATTACTTTCATTGAAAAACTAAAATGGATAACCTATCCCGATATTAAAAATTAAATTTTGTCTGCGCCAGTCTTTATTGCCAAAGGCAATATCATCAAATACCCATCTCTGGCCTTCTGCCAGGTAAGGCTTACGAACAGGAAATGCGACATCTAACCTGATCACGAAAATAGTGGCATCTACACGTAAACCTGCTCCCGTTCCCACGGCTAATTCGCTAAGTGCGTTTTTAAGTTTAAATTCCGAACCTGGCCGCCCATTATTCGTTGTTCCAGGTATACCAGTATCTTCTTTACGTAGCCAAACGTTACCCGCATCTACGAATAAGGCACCGTATAAAATGCTTACCAGTTTAAACCTAAGTTCTGAATTAAGCATTAACTTAATATCTCCGCCCTGATCGGCAAAAATAGCGTCATCTGGTACTTTATAAGTTCCCGGGCCTAATGTTCTGGCTGGAAACGCCCTGATGTCGTTACTTCCGCCAGCAAAAAATTGCCTAACAAATGGCAAAGAAGTACTATTGCCATAGGCGTATCCATAACCAACATTCAACCGGTTGGCCCAGGTTAGGTTTCTGGTTATCTTGTAGTAATCTCTTAAATCAGCCTCTAACCTTACAAATTGAGATAAAGGCACATTAAAAATCGAACGTTTTCCTTCAGCATCTTTCGGTACAAATGTTCCCCATAAGTTACCACCAGTTTCAATAGCACCGTAGAAGAAAGTATTGTTTCTGCGGTTGGTTTCCATTTGGTTGGTGTAGGTAAAATTGTAATTACTTCCAATGATGAATTGGTTCTCCAAAGTTGTTCTTAGAAGTGGGTTTACTTCATATAAGCTATCTCTGGTTTTTGTGGATGGAAAACCGGTAGATATATAACTCACAGATATAGGATTCAAATTATGTTCCTTGTATTGATTTTCTTTAAAATTATAACCAAATTCTCCTTTGAAAGCGTGTAAGGTATACTCAGAACCACGATTTAACATTTGGTAAGACAATGAAGCAATTGTTTTCGGTATAAATGCTGTGGTACTGTTCGGTTTGTAAAACGGTACGATAAACCTAGGGAAGGTCAATTTACCTTCTGCAGTTAAAGAAAGTGAATTTCTGCCCAAAGAGGTGCCTCTCGTTTGCGTTTCAAAACCACCGCTAACACTTAAATCCAGTTGCTCAGCACCCCTAAAAAGGTTTCTGGTTGTTTGGGTAACTTTAACTTCCGAGCCCACAAAATTGTTCGATTTGCTGGTTCCCGTAACAGAGAATGAAAGCGAGTTTTTCTTCAATGGGGTTAAGTAGATATTTAAATCGAGCTGATTGTTTTTGAAACTGTCAAGTGGTAAAAATTCTGCCCTTACATCCTGAAAAGCCCCAACATTTACCATTCGGTTTAATGATTGGTTATGGTCTTTACGGTTGTAAACTTCTCCTTTTTGAAAGAACACCAATCGATCAAATAATCTTGGTTTGAATGTATTACGATCATCATAAATATTAAAATCGTGATACTGCAAAGGTTTTAACTGACGGAGCGTGGAATCTCTGCGCAAGGAATAATTAGGATAGATGTTGATGTTTTTAATGGTATAAGGTTTCAGGCCTGCATCAGGTGCAATATCTTTAACTTTCACCGTAACATTTACCAGGTTTTTGCCAATGGTACTATCCACCTGCATAATTAAATAATCAGGACTGAAGTAAAAATACCCGTTCTCTTTTAAATCATTGTCGATTCTTACGCGTTCATTTTTGTAAACGTCTAAGTCATAAAAGTCGCCAACTTTAAGTAAAGATTTATCTTTATTGGCATTAATGATTCTGGTTAATACACCTGAATCTGGCGGAAAGGTAACTTTATTGATTTTATATCTTTCGCCGGTAACTGCAGTATAAATTGCCTTACCTTTTTTATCCTTTACTACTGTATCACCGGTTACTGCAGCTTGCAGGTAACCCTCACTTAACAGATAACTGGTTAATACATCATTATTGTATTTCAATTTAACCTCACTTAGCAGCACAGGCGGTTCACCTTTTTTTCTAATCCAGTTTCTTAAGCCTTTTGGTTTTTTAGGTTCACCCGCAAAATTATAAATGGCAAGTTTCAATTTATTGTTGGGGCGAGGCCTGGTTTTACTTTTCAGATCTGCCTTTACCTGTTTCTCATCATCAATTTTTCCCGAAGAATCAGGATTAATAATAATGTCTGCTCCAGTATATAAAATCTGTCCGGGTTTTAGGGATTTCGTACTGCTACAGCCCGCATAAACTAAACAGGCCAATACAAATAAAATAGGTCTAGTTAGTTTTCTCATCTTGTGCTTTCTGTTCAATGTTTCTTGTTCTTCTATTTCGTTTCTTCTGGAATATCTCCCTGAATTTGTTGTAATCTACAACTAAGGTAAATCCTAAACCTGTCTCAATAATTTGTCCTTGTACAATAACGTCGTTTTGATTACGTCTGTAAGCCCTAAGTCGATATCTTCCATCGGCAGATAGGGCATATTCTACATTCACATTTCCGGCGATATCTGTCGATTTTTCTCCTGGCGCTTGTGGGCCTTCGAGTGCAAATGAACTTCCTACTGTAACTGTTAATCGATCATTTAATAATTTTTTAGATAAACCAACTTCTAAATCTGTTTTCTGTTCAAGAGATCCGGTAGAGTAATCTTCTGAAGAATTAACGCCAAAGTTTAATTCTACTCCCTGAATTAAATCAGAAGCCAGATTGTTCAACTGTTCGGAAAGCAATTTGCTTACGCTTGAACGGGCAAGTGTTGAAACGCCACCTCCGCCGCCAGCTAAACTCTGGAATGGATTATTGGCAATAAATCTGTTCAATGCAAGCAAAGCGAAAACCTGTTTATTAAGCTCACTCTCATCACGATTTATATTAATCAATTTTGTGTTCACTTGTCCACCCAAAGCATTCCGTTCGTTCTCAGGTAAATCTATTTTAAATGAAATCACTGGTTTTAACAATTCTCCTTTAAGCATCAAATAAACCTGAAAAGGCAATTTTGTCTTTGCTTCGTAGTTATCTGGATCATTTAATAAATCAATTGGCGCAGCGTTCACTTCGTATAATGCTGTTATGTTAGCATTAGCAGAGGTTGGCTCTCCGGTCCATACAATGTTACTTCCTTTAACTAATTTGAATTGTTTTTTAACAACTGCTAAGGTCAGATTATATGAACCATCTACGATTTCGTATCGACCCGTCATGCTGATTTTTCCAGAAGGATCCATGGTAACGTTCAGATCGGCATCACCTCGTACATTCAAATTATCGCCTGTTGAAGGGTCGACAACCACATTTAATTCCGCTTCAGGATCAATTTTAACTGCAGCAACCAGGTTTATCCCTTTAATCGGAGACTTGCTGATGCTATCTACCTTCAAAGCTTTCTGACCATTAAATGGTGGCGCATCTGCATCAATAAATTGAACAATTCCTTCCTGATCGATGATTGATGGATCATTAGTCGGCAATGCGAAGAAGAATTTAGTTCCCTTATTTACCGTGATGTTCATGTTCACATTGGGCTGATTTAAGTCGCCCCTAACTTTGATGTCACTGGTTAAAAACACGGTACCGTAAATCATATCATTATCGGCTGCGGTAGAATTGATGGCCCTGAAATTATTCATCTTGATATCTAAACCAAAGCGATAGTTTTTAAAATCAGTGGTATAAACCTTGCCATTGATAGTCGCTTTTTGATTCAATGAATCCAGCATGGTGAAGTTATTGAACGCAATCCCTTCATTAGTGAACGATATTTTTTCATTCGGCATACGGAAATAAGAATTCACATAAGCTACATTTATACCAGCATTATTGAACGTTAAGTCGCCCAATATTTTTGGCGCAGTTAAAGCACCTTTAACTGAAAGTGCTCCGGTTAACGTTCCTGTTCCGTTTTTCAGTTGGCCTTGCGATAAACTTTCAATGTTTTTCATCTCTATTTTATCGATATTAACCGTTAAATCCAATGCGCTTTGCGGAGCCGTATAATAAAAACCATTTACCCTTAACTCATGCACACCTGATAGGGCAACATTAACTTCAAAAGCATTTTGGGTATTGTTGTTCACTGCAACACGTAATGTTCCAAGTTCATCTTTTTGATAACGCAATTGATCAATGGTTAAATTTGCTTCGAACTTTGGTGTAGAAGCCAAATCTTTTACATTCGCTGTTCCATTCAATCGACCGCCAACTAATGTTGTATCAGTTTCGGCAAACTTGGTTAAAGTTTCCAGTTGAAAATCTTTAAATTCGACCGACAATGGTGCATTTGGCTGCGTAGGGTTACTATTAATAGCTAAAGATTGACCACTATTGCTGATTTGAAACTGATTAACCAAAATTCCAGAAGCGCCAAACTGGATATAGTTATCTTGAGAAACTACCCATTTCTGATAATCCAACAGTAATTTTTGAGGATCTAAGCTGAACTTGAAATCCTTGTTAATGGATTGAAATGTTCCGCCAATTACATATTTATCTTTTCTTTGTCTATCGCGAAGGAATATGTTTACGCCTAAGTTATTATTTGCTGCATCACCGCTTACTTCGGTATTAAATAGTGCAACTGATGGGCTTTGCAAACTTTTAACAGTTAATGCATAAGCCAGTTTGTTGTTATCATTATTAATATTTAAAACCGTGGTGTCTACTATACAATCGCCATAAACCACTTGTGGGAAGTTCCCTTTAATTTGCAAGCTGTCTTTTTGAGTATCAATTAATCCATAAAACTGAGACTGTTTGAAAACCGTTAATTCTGGCACAAACTGTTTTAATAATTTAGAATCATAAATTTGTACTGCAAATCTCAAACGCTGATCAGGAATTTTAGTTACCGTACCGAAAGCGTAATATTTATTTATTTCATTGATGATTGCACTGCCAACTTTAGTCAACTGGTATTTACCATCAATTTTGGCCGATATAATTTCGGATTTCAAAGTAAGTTCATTTTCTGTATCGGTAGTTTTCGCTCTAACAGAAATGGTATCAACATTAATTCTTTGCGCATCTTTTACAAGTTGTAAACCTGTAATATCCACGGCACCATTTAGATAATCGGCATCGGCTGTTTTCAAATCAACCTTTACCAAACCTGCAGCACTTAAAACAGTTGGACTGAAATTCAGGGCCTGAAGGTTTAACGACTTTAAATTCAAATCAGCCTTTACTGCAGGATATTTGCCCGCCAAACTCGCTTTCGCATCAAGTACAAAATTAGCATTACTATCTGGCATGCTGCCTTTAATGGCCACATTTTGATTGGCATAAGTACCAGCAAGGTTTAAATTGCGGTACGTGTATTTATTATAATAAGCACTTAAAACACGGGCATTAAATTTTGCATTTATTTTTTTTGGGTCCAATCCGGTTCCGGCAACATTGGCCTTTACCGAAACACGCCCCAATTTAGGTTGCATCTTCAACAATCGACCAACATTGAAGTTATTTAAAGCAACATCTGCCTTATAACTTTCTCTCCCTTTCGGGCCTTTCATGGCTGCTGTTAAAATGGCCCCACCCATATCCGTTTGGATATTCATATTGGTGTTGAAATCCGTCATGGAACCTGTAAACTTTCCTTTTGCATTGATCACATTTGGCAGTTCGATGCTTGGCGGAAGTGATTTTCTTGGTACGGCAACCAGGATATCGCTCTTGGTAACATAAAGCTTTTTAATGTTTAAATCGAGGAAGGTTTTATTAATATCAGGCAGCCCTTTCGCGGTACCGCTAATATCAATCTGCGTATTTTTTAATCCACTAATTTGTAAGCGGGGAATGTTCAGGTTATTTAAATATCCATTAACATCTGCATTGATTTTGATTTTTTCATTGCGATAATTTGCTGGAATGGCATCACTAAAATAACCTGCATCTTTTAAACCAATCGAAGTGTTTTTCAGGCTCAAAGCTAATTTTACCCTTTCCGGATGTTTTGTTAAATCATCCATTGACGTAAAATTCAACTCAGTGGCATTTTCAATAGTTGTATTAGGCGTTTTTAAAACAAAGTTGGTCAGCTTAATTTGTTTATCGTTGTAAACCGCGTTTCCTTTTAGTTCATTTAAGGCAAAGCCACTTTTCTCTCTTAACGATCCATTTTTGACGTTGGCTTTTATTCCATCGGCACTATAGCTGACATCGCCTGCACCAAATGTTAGTCCGGTAATTTTTAAATGGTTAAAATCCATTCCTTTAGGAGCGGCTTTTGCGCCCAAATTGTCAAACTGAACGTTGTTGTCTGCCAGGCTAATATTCTTAATCATTAAGCCCAAAGGCGATTTCTCAGGCACTACAGTATCTTTTACCTTTTTCAAATCGTTACTTGGAGCTGGCATGAAAGCAAACAAAATATTTGATTTATTCAATTTTGCATCCTCAACGGTGTATTTGCTGTTGGTTAAATCAACCTTAAGGTTAACAAGGCCTAACTCATTTACATCAGCTACGGCTTTGGTTGTTGAAATCTGATCATCGTAATTTACTTTGACATTGTTAAAAGCAAAATTTTCTACCTCGATCAAAGGAAGTTTTCCGGCAGCTTTCTGGCTACTGTCTACGCTGTTGGTTACATGTTGAACCAATTCTACCAGAGGTTTTTGCTGAAGATATCTGAGGGAAGTATTATTTAGGCTTAAGTCTTTTATAACATAATGCTGACCAGCTAAATCAAAAGTTTTCAGTTTCGTTTTAAATGCACCTAAATATAGTTTAACATCGTTTCCTGCAACATCATCACGATAAGTTAAACCTATATCTTCGAAAGAAACCTTATCAACCGAAAATTTTAATGTTGAAGTAGTATCCTTATCAACCTTTTCTTCCGGTTTTTTTTGGTCGCTCATGAAAGCATCTACCAGGAAAGAGAAATTAAAAGTGGTATCCGGACTTATTCTTTTGACATTGGCCCGTATATTTTTTAGTTCAACGTTGTTGATTTCAACTGTATTTTTCAGCAGCTTGAACAAGCTGATATCTACCGCTAATTTTTCGGCATATAGTAAGGTGTCGCCTTTTAAATCTTCAATATAAAACTTGTTTAGTACTACATCTTTTGGTAAAGCGATTTTAATACTTTCAAGGCTGACCTCTGTTTTAGTTTTGGTTTTAAGGTAATTAATAGCCTTACCCTTCACAAAATTTTGTACAGCAGGGATGTTAAGCGAGAGGGCTATACCAACAACAAGGATGATGATTGAGGCAATAACCCAAAGCAGGACTTTTAAACTTTTACGTACGTATTTATTCAAAGCGGATCATGTTTGGTGGTTGTGAAATGCTAAAAGCATGCCATTAAAATTAATTTTATGGCAGATTTTATATTTAATACAAAAAATAAACTAAATTGTTCGCCCGCTATAAAAATTTAACATTGGCGGTTTGATAATCAATTAAAAATGAAATTATTAAATCTTAATATAAGCTTCGAGCAGTACGCCGGTATTGATGAATTGAAAGAAAATGATGCTGAACTTTGCAAATTATCTGAACAGGCATTGGCTGGTTCTTACTCTCCATACTCAAAGTTTAGAGTGGGTACAGCAATCAGGATAGCCTCAGGAGAAATCATTCTGGGTAGCAATCAGGAAAATCTTGCTTATCCATCAGGCTTATGTGCTGAACGCGTAGCTCTATTTTCAATTGGCTCCAATTATCCAGATGCTGTTATTGAAAGTATGGCCATCACCGCTCAAACAGATGCTTTTGAAATTTTAAAACCCGTAACTTCCTGTGGCGGTTGCCTGCAGGTAATGGCTGAGTTCGAGCGTAAGCAATCGGCACCCATTGAGGTGATCTTTTATTGTTTGAACGGTGAGATTTTAAAAGTACCAAGTGTTCAAAGTCTGTTGCCGTTTTCCTTCGTAGAAGATAGGCTGGCGGTAAAAGCATAAACAGGATTTAGCTGTTATTGCCTTATTGTTTTTTGTTACAATCTATTTAAGGTTTCTGCTGTTATGTAGAAAAGAGATAACTATGTGGATTGTATGGGCGGCGCTGGCCGCAATTTCAGCAGCTTTGGTAATTGTGCTCACAAAAGCAGGATTGAAAAATGTAGATTCGAGTCTGGCTTTTGCGATTCAGGCAGTATTGATTTTATTAATCACCTGGGCCGTAGTGTTTTATCAGGGAAATTTTAGCGATTGGAAAGGAATAGAAAAAAATGCCTGGATATTCCTTCTATCGGCAGGCGTGTTTACCTCACTATCTACATTGTTTTCTTACAAAGCATTATCAATGGGGCCGGCATCTTACGTGGCAACCATTGAGCGAACTTCGCTGGTGATTGCAATTGTGCTATCCATTATTTTTTTGAAAGAAAAAATCACCTGGCAACTTGTTGTAGGTGGTACGGTAATGATTGCAGGAGCGGTATTGATTGCCCTGTCAGATTCAAGCGAATAAATTTCTTTGAGAATAGAATGATTAGGTTTACATTTAATAAATCTAATCATCCTCAATGAAGACATTACTTTTTCGCTCTCTTTGTGTATGGGTAGCTTTTGGCTTAATAACTTTTAGTTCAATTGCCCAACAAAGACATTCAATTTTAGAAACGGTAAATAAACATCAACAGATTTATCCATCTTCCTGCATTCCTTCATCAATTGAAATGATTTTGAAATACAATCATAAGTTGAGCGATAATTATTTTGGCTTGCAGAATGGTTGGAGAAATAAGAATGATGGAACATTT
>NZ_AJLG01000092.1 GCF_000258495.1 Pedobacter agri PB92 | reverse complement strand
ACTTTATCCATGTCCACTTTGTTCTCAATCAATACCTTGCCATCTGCTTCACTGTTTGACAAGGAAAAAACATCATTCGCCGCTACACCGTTCACTTTTATCGATGCCTCTACCGATATCTCATTTTTGTCCCAGTTGCTTACACGGATAATTTTAGGATAATCGAATTTAAAATCAACTGTTTGGCCTTTCTTAACAGGATAAAGCTTTGCTATTTTTTCCTGAGATAAGGCAATATACGGCACTAAGGCTGTAAAAAGCCAGCATAATACTAATTTCATAATGGGTTTGATTTAGGAGTTCCAATAGGGGATTGCCTATTGGAACGGTATGAATGGATTTATTTTACGCGGAGGTATACATTCTGGTAGTTTGATTTAAGGATAAAATCAGATCCACCACCATTAATTTTACCTTTAATATCTTCTGAGCTTCTTCCGCCATAAACGGCCAGGCCTCTGACAGTATTTATCGTTCCGGTGGCGCTCTTCACACCGGCAACCGTTAACTGGCTGTTTGCCGGTCTACCGATACCCGTTACATCGCTTTTATCGTCTGCCACTTGTTTATCAATCGCGATCTTAAGCTCGTCAGCTGCGTAAATTTTTCCAAAACTGGTCGAAAGGTCTACGTTGGCTTTCACATTTGCAGGAAGCGAAACATCTACGTGGCCATAAACCGATACGATAGAAACAGGCCCTTTAATCACATCGGCAAAAGTAGCATCTATAGTTCCATAAAGTGATTTGATATTCATTGGCCCTGTGTTGTTTTCCAGCTTGATTTTATTATAGCTGGTTGATACCTCAATTTCATTTTTCAGGTTTTTAAGGATGATTTCTTCCTGATAGATATTGCTTTTATTTAAAAAAGTGATTTTGATGTTCTGCGGAACTTTGATTGAAATAATGCCATCAATCTTTTTATTTACGGCATTTACATTAATTTCAGTGCCCTTTTCGGATACATCTATTCCTAATCCAGTATTATCTACAAAACCTGAAGCAGTGATTACACGCAGTCCTTTCGCCCGTTCATCAACAATTTCATTTTCATTTTTTGGAAGAGAAAATATGATTTCGTTACCGCTGTAACCTTCTACTATGGCGCCGGGAATATTTAAGTTTAATTGTCCGGATGACTTGCTGAGTTTGTATTGTTTCTGTGCTGAAGCGCCAATGGCAACTGAAAGCAGCGCAGCCAGAACGATAAATTGTTTTTTCATAATTTTATGGGTTATAAGTACTATAATTTGTCTTGATTTAATAATATGGTATAAGCTTCATCTCTTACCGCAACAAAAGTTTCCGGATTGTTAACGATAGCATGTAGTTGGTCATCAATTTTAACATTCTTCATTTTTCCAAGTAAGCTGACCAATCCGAGCTGAACCATCGGGTCATCCTGCTTATTTAATGAATTAACGAGCAAGGAGGCGGCATAACTATCCGATTGGTGTTTTTCTAATACACTTAGCGCTGCCAACCGCACATTGGTATTGCCATCATGATTGAGCGTTTGCGAAAGCATATTTAAAACCTGGTTATTGATTCGGTCTGATTTTTCTATCTCCAGAATGGCCAATAACCTGATGCTTGCTGAACTGCTGTCTTGCAGCGCTCTATAATCAGTGATAACCTGTTTTGCCGGTAGTTTTTTTATCTCTTCTTTAGCTACAGTCTGCTGAATTGCCATTGGTGTTGATGCCTTTAGGCTTTCAGTAGCTGTTTCAGGCTTTATTGTCTCCGGCTTCGTAACTGTTGGAAGCTGTTTATCGTCCAATGGTTTGGTTTGCGTATAATTTACTTTCGTTTCCTGCTGGCGGTAAAAAAAAATCCATGTTGATGCCAGGGCAACAAGTAAAGATGCTGCGATCAACCATTTTTTGCTGTTAAACAGCGAAACCTTTTTAGCCTGTGGCGCAACTGTTCGCTTAAACCGTTGCATATCAAAAGCAGGTGCTTCGAGATGATCGAATTCCGCCCTGTTCTGCTCCACAAAATCCTTTATCTGATCATTCATAATAACATTTATCTTTTAGTGATAATAAAATCTTCTTTTTTGCCCTATGGTATTGGGTTCTTACATTAGTTGGCGTTAAGTCGAGCATTACCGCAATTTCTTCATGTGTAAATTTTTCAAAAACATGGAGGTTTACTATTGTTTTATATCCTGAGGGAAGCGATTCGATACTTTTCTTCATATCATCTACCTTACAATCCAAAATCTCCATGTGCTCCGTATCCGTTCCTTCATCCTCTACGTCCATGTCTCCCAAATCAGAAAACAATATTTTTCTTTTTCTGATATGAGAAATGGAACGATTGATAGCGGCCCTTTTCACCCAGGCTTCTATGTTCAAAACACCCTCCAATTTGCCCACTTCAGTAAATACAGCACAAAATGTATCCTGAAGAATATCTTCTGCCTCTGCGGTATGGCTTACAATTCTGCTAATTGAATTATAAACTTTTCTGGCATATCGGTTATAGAGTCCGGTATAACCGCCTTCCTGCCCGTTGAGACACAATGCAATGAGTTCCTTATCCGTTATTTTATCTGCAGATGGCAATGGCGGAGCTTTTTAATTTATCTTTCTTTACGTTTCTATATTCTAGTCGCAACTTATTTAAAAGTGTTACACTATTTGCTAATTATTTCTGAAAAAAAATAAAAAATGGCGATAGCAGATGTCAGGGACATCAAACAGATGGGTTGAAGAAAATGTGACCGGGAAAATTAGTAGACAGGAAAAACATTCCTGTTCTTAAATTTAGGAATGCTTCTTTGCAGTAGATTTAGATGCTTTACCTGGATGTGGGATGGCGAAAAGCTTAGGTTGCTGCGGTCAGGAAGCTGGGTGATGTGTAGAGTATTTAGTTTGGAGTGAATATCTTCCTTAACTATGTCCTGTTCCACTAAAATTGGCCGGACTTTCATTCACCTGACTATCGGAAATAACAGGAATGGTTTCCTGATAGGATAACTCCACAGCATCGAGATAGCTTCTTAATTTGGCGATGTTTTCGTTCACCTGTAATCTCTCTGTTTCGTTATGTTCAGGCGCACCATCCATTGATTTAATTACCTCAAGGGCATAATCCATAAAATCTTTTACATTTTCAGAAAGCAGTGGTTTCGGCGTAATCATATTATTTGTTTTAACTGTATGTTAAAGCAACAATAAAATCTTCTGAAAGTTTGGGGATTATGATTTAGCTGGGAATGATCGTTTTTGCGGTTTACGCCAATCCCAGGGCGCCACAGGATTTGGTTCCTTCCATAAACCGATTTTGTTCTTTCTGGCTTCGGCTTCGAGTTGGGCATACAGTTGATTTTTCGAATATTTCCGAAAGCGCCAGGCCATTCCCTGTTTCAGCATTTCCTGATTTACGATTTGCTTTTTATGATTTGCCACAACGGCAATCAGCCTGTGGTATCGATCGTAATTTTTGCCATAAACCGTTACCTGCTGCCCGAAACATAAATTAGATAAAGCAATTTTCGCGTTGTTTCCGAATGGCTGTGATCGTCTTTTCTCCGGGCAATCGATATGCGCCAGTCTAATTTTAACAAGTGTTTTTTGATACAGAACTTCCATGGTGTCGCCATCCATAATGCGGATGACTTTGGCGTTAAAGGTGCGGTGTTTAAGATTTGGAACCTGGACTTCAAGTTTAGAAATGGGCTGTATCCAAAACCATAGAATCAATACCGTTAATTTTCCCATCCACATAAAGTTTTCCCCTGACCCTTTGCTTTTTCTAAAGTTGTTTCTATAATCTTGTGCTGGCAGTTGCTTAATCCTCGGCAGCTCGATTTATAGTGATATTTTTTTCCTCCCGAACTGTTACAAAGTTAAACGGTTTTGGTTTCGCTGCAAGCAATGTTGATCAGAAGGAAGAGGGATAGGATGAGGGATTTCAAGTTTCGGTATTCTTACTAAACTGATGTAAAAAATGCGAGATTGCTTCCTATTCCGTCCCGAGAATGATTAGAAGCAATCTGCTGCATTTTGTGAGAGATATTGAGTGTTAATTGTATTACGTGTTATTTCTGAAGTTTTGTTTATCAAAAATAATGGTATACGCGAAGAGAATTTTACGGGAAACCGTAAAGCGAAAAATATTTGTTGAGAAACCGGCAGAAAATGTTTTTTGGACTACTGAACGGTTAAAATATTTTGATGATCAGGTGTTTTGATTATTGCTTCCGATTTTTCTTTCATCCACCAGTTGCTGTCTAAACGCTTAATAGAAGTAAATGTCCTTTTGTCGCCAACCTTCATATTAGGCGTATCGAAATGTCTATCCCAAACATGGATGAGCGTATCATTACCAATTTTAATCCACCATAATTTATTGCCGAATCTTTGCGTTTGGTATACTTCGGAAATAGTTCCTTCGATAGCTTTGGTATTAAAACCAGGTTCCATCAACTGAAAAACCTGCATCTTTTGTTTTTGAGCGCTTGCACTTCCAATCATGAAAGCGAAAATAAGTGGTGTTAAAAATTTTTTCATCTATAGCTTTTTTGGCTATACATGCAATGGATGTGATTTAGAGGGGATGCTATTTACACTTCACATGAAAATGTGCAATAATTGTAAATATGTAGTGCCAAACCTACAAATTTTTGGGGATATTGCTTTACGGGAAACCGTAAGAATGGCAGAAATATGATTTATGGCAGTAAAGCAGCGAGATCAATTTCATCCATTGAGAAGAGATCTTTTTTAAAGATTATTAAAATGGGCGCTCTCCGGCATGAAATGGGTAAGTTGTAATGAACTGATGAAGTTTCTAGGCTATGAAATCAAATAATGCCGTAATCTTTACAATAGGCAACCAACTGTTCGTTTTTAGCGAATTCAAGTGAATCTCTCATGATGGCCAAACGCTTTTCTACACTGCTCAACCCTGAAGGTTTAATGTTATGTTGCTGGAGGTATGCAGGAATATCTTTTTGCATAGTTCCCTGCGATAGCAACGAGATCAGCGTGACATCATAGCTTGAAAATTCAAAAGCATTTTTTTGTTTGATGGCTGGTTTTAAACTTTCAGATAAATAGGTTTTGTGTTGTGCAATATATTCGATGGCTTTTCTCAGGTCTTTCGCATCATGGCGGGCCTTGCGTACATAAGCATTAATTTGCGAAGCTTTGAAAAGACTGTCGATCACAGCCGGGTTTGTTTCTGCAGAAAATACCAGCACTTTGAGCTGGGGATGAATTTGCTTAACAGCTTCAATCAATTCCACACCGCCTGCAAGCTGTTGTTTCCGATGGTCTTCTTCGAAGGAAAGATCAGTGATTAATAAGTCGAATGGCTGATCATCATGCAGGCTTTTTCTAATCTGCATCAGTGCTTCATCACAGTAGTAAGTGAATTCGGCATTGGTGATACCAAAATCTTCCAAAGTTTTTCTAACTGAAATACTGGTGCTTTCGTGGTCTTCTGCTATTAATACTCGTTTGAACATCGTTTTGAATTAAGCAACCGGAAAAGAAATGTGAACCTTTAATCCTTTCTCCAATTTAGTTTCAAAGTTAACGGTCCCTCCAATCGTATCTATACGGGAAACCGTATTATTCAAACCATTATTAAAGTTTTTGTCGTCAGCTATGCCAATACCATTGTCGGTATAAGAAATAAGAATGTTATTTTCTTCCTCTTCGAATTTAATGACTACGGTACCAGCCTCGCTATGCTTTTTCATATTTACCATTAACTCCTGC
The DNA here is from genome assembly GCF_000258495.1 of Pedobacter agri PB92. Classification (GTDB taxonomy): domain Bacteria; phylum Bacteroidota; class Bacteroidia; order Sphingobacteriales; family Sphingobacteriaceae; genus Pedobacter; species Pedobacter agri. Next base: position 13,479 of record NZ_AJLG01000092.1, on the reverse strand, counting down.
AAAATGTGCTCCAGCTCAAATTGAGTCTTAGCATTCACATTTTCCCATAACGCAGCTTTGTTGCCCACGATGATGACTTTAGTTTTACTGGTTGCAAAAGATGTTAATAATACCGACAGTTTTTCATTGAACTGCTGCTGGTGTAATTCAGGTTTATCGTATGAAATATCTCTTGATTTTTCATAAAGGTTCTCAATTTTATCAATAATCAGCTCACGATCGATATCAGGCTGGTTCTCCATTTCGCTCATAATTCGATATAAGCCATTGGCTACCACATCATGTACTTTTTTTGAGGTTTTCAGTTGATTTTCCTGAACTGCATGTTGCTTTTCGAGTTCCATTTTTTGCTGTCGCTTTTTAAACCAGAGAAAAGCAATAACAGAAATGGCAATAAATGATAAAATGCCTAAAACCAAAATAACATCCCGCTTAATGATCTGATAACGTTTTTCTGTATTCTCTTTTTGAAGGATTAAGTTATCAGCCTTGCTTTTCTCGGATTCGTAACGAACAATTGCGAACTGATTTTTTGCGGCATTTCGGGCTGTTTGCAAGCTGTCGCTTAAACGTTGATAACTTTCAAAATACTTTTTTACAGCTGCTGAAGGACTCAGCGAAATTAATTTTTGCAAGGCTTCGAGCTGATCATCAGCACTGTTAAGTTTCTGTGCAATTTGATACATATTTTTGGCATACAGTAATGCTGAATCGGGCCTGGATGAAGTATAATAATCGGCAAGGTGTGCGTAGCTGGCATTCAATCCCCAATCGTCCTTGTTTTTAATACGGATGTTTAAAGCTTTTAACAACAGTGGCGCAGCATCATAACCGGCATTCCCCATCCACATGGTTTTTGCAGCATTGGAGAGAAAGCGGGCATATTGCGTACTGTTTTTGGTTTTTTGAAGCAGTAGTTCATTGTAGATTTTTGCAGATTGCGGATATTGCTTCAGTTTTTGAAGCGCCATGGCTTTATTACTTAAAATAACAGGTCTTGCATCATCATCAGCATGTTTCAAGGCCATGTTAAAATAGGAGAAAGCCAATTGGTATTGTTTTAAATCCAGGCTACTTCTACCCAATTCGTTATAGCTGGATGCCCAACAGGTGGCATGCTTTGGGTTTTTGATATTAATGAGTTTTAATGATCGGGTAGCACTTTCTTGTGCACCAAAAAAATCTCCTGCAGAATTTTGAATCTGGGCCATGAAACTATAGGAGGTTGCGATCGTTAAACTATCTTTACTGGTTGTAGCAGCAATATTGAAGTAATAAAAAGCCGAATCGTTTTGGTTTGCAAATAGCTGTTCTGCTTTTTTGAGATTAATATCTTCCTGAGGATGTGAGGTAACTTTCTGTTTCTTACAGGCGAAAAGGCAAATAAAAAGAATCGGGAGCAGGCGGTAAATTTTCAAGGGGCTAAGTTTTCCCAAATATAATTAAAAGAGCGATTGCATAAATCGCTCTTTTTAGAAAATTATGGCTTTTTAGGTGGTACTGATCCTGTTTCGCCACCGGTATCATCGCCCGGATCCTGATCTCCGGGATCTGTATCACTAGGATCTTCTCCATTGCTATTGATGTTCACTGTTGTGCCCGAACCAGCAGGCGGTGTAGTGGTAGTTGAAGGATTTACTAAACCCAATAAAATGGCAATAAATAAAGGAATAAACATGATTCAAAAATTTTAGAATTGAAATACTTGCAGTTCTCCCCGAACCATTCGGGGAGTTTGCTGCGGTGTAAATCAGAAGGCCTTCTGAAAATTTTTGGGAAGTGCTCGAGTTCCCATCGCGGCTGCTTTTTAACTGCTTCCCAGGTCAGTTATTGACAACCACGATGTTTACTCTTAGCATTCAGGTTCTATTAAATGCCTTTCCGTAGAATGCACTTGTGCTGTTTGCTGAGACAAATGTGGGGAGGTTTAATTTGAATATTTAGAGAATTCCGATCTTTCCGATCGAATTCCAGAATTTCCGGAAATTCCGTTTATTTGCAGTCGTTAACGCCTCAATCATGCCCGAAAATCACGATCATCCAGTACTTAAAGAATATAAGATTAGAAAAGATAACAATGAACTGTCTCCAAATCTTTACCATCCTACGCCCGCATCTTTACGAGATGAATGCTTAATTGTATATGAAGAAAGAGGGAAGCCAAATCATGATCCTGTTTTAAGGGCTTTTTTCGGTGCTATAAATGCCGATGAAAATTATGATAACAGGATTTCAAATTTTGATATTGATAGGTTTAAGCCATTGTCATATTTTCTAAGAGGAACTTCGCAAAGCACAAATAGAACGAATGTTGATTTGCTAAATTGGCTAATGGGAAACAATGATTCCGATCCTATACCATCTTCACCTCCAGATTCAACAAGTCTCCCGAAACCCTGGTATAAGGCTTTAAATGCAAATGTATGGGTTGCGCTGGCTTTGATTATTATGTTATTAATTGGAAAGCTTGGATTTTATATATGGGAAGAAAGCATCTTTTCAACTGAGCAACCCACCAAGACGGAAAAGTGCATGTACTGGACAGGTTACCATTATGAACCTATATCCTGTGAAGTGATCAAGCCTGGAGTTAATATTGTTCCCCTGGAAAGAGGTAAGCTGAAGCGCATGCGGAAGATTCCTTTTTTTGTGAAAGTTACCAAACGTGATGTTGGTAAACTTTGGAGAGCAAAAGTAGATGGTAAACTAGAATATTTCACCGACAGTGGTATGCACCCTGTAGAAACTGCGAAAAGGCTATTGCCTCTAAGCAGTTATATGGTTGGGAAATATGAAGTAGAGAAAAATTTAATAACTGATATACTATACTGGACTTATTATGTTGCATTTTTCTATCTGCTTATTTTTATGGTATTTCAAATCCTATGGAAGAAAAAAATAGTCAAAAGTGAGTGCTAATTATCATTTCTTAACTCGGTTTATTTATTCCCCAGCAAATTCTCCGTTTTATCTAAAAAATACTCAGTTGCTTCATTAATGTCTATGCCCATACGTTCGGCCAGGACAGTAAGCCACCAAATGCATTCGCCAAGTTTATGGTTAAGTTCTTCATCTGTATTGGCTTTTGGCCATCGACCTTGTTGCGACATCACCAAACGGCCTACCAATCCGGCATCGCTGAGAAAAGCAAGGGCATCTTCCTCAACATTCCATTCGGTACCATGGTGCTGTAATTCCAGCTCCCTGTATTTTTCACGAATGGCCATTGATCGGTTTTTGATATTCTGAAGATTTGTATTTTCCATTGTACTATTTTTTAAGGTTAAGGAACATGGGTTTTTGTTGCAGTATTTTGTGATAAACAGCACACGATTCGCTATGTGCGCCAGGTAAATAACCAATGCTCATCAAAAATTCACCAACAATTTCTCCTCCGGTAAATTTGAATGTTTTCTTAAAAAGCTTAACCCACTCCATTTTGGTTTTCGTGTGGTGATGTAGCAACCATTTTTCAAATGAACCAAATTCTTTTTGAAGTACGAGAATGGTTTTGGCATTTTCAATTGCTGCGTTTACCTTAAGTTTATTCCTGATGATTCCGGCATCCTGAAGTAAACGTTCACGGTCTTTTTCGGTGTAAGCAGCAACTTTTGCAATGTCAAAATCATCATAAGCTTTCCTGAACGTTTGTTCTTTCTTTAATATGGTTTCCCAACTTAAACCAGCCTGGTTAATTTCCATGATCAATCGTCCAAACAACTCATTGTCGTCATGAATGGCGAAACCATAGTGGTTATCATGGTAGTTTTGATGAAGGCTCCTGCTCGGTTCGGCCTTAGCAGCGATATAATTACAATATGCCATCGTTAAATTTATTATTGCAGACTGCTTTTATACTGCAAGGGTGTAATACTGGTTTTATGTTTAAATAATTTGGTAAAAGATTGCGGGTGTTCAAAGCCCAACTGGTAAGCCACCTCGGCAATGGTCAATGTATCTTTCGCGAGGTAAGCTTTCGCCTTGTCAATTAATTTATCATGAATGAATTGTTGGGTATTTTGTCCGGTTAAATTTCGAAGTAAGTCACTCAGGTATCTTGCGGATAAATTTAACTCTTCCGCTACAGCAGCAACAGTGGGCAAGCCTGTAGCTAATGCTTTTTCATCGTTAAAATAAGTTTCAAGATAATTTTCAAGTTTGCTTAATACGTCATGGTTTACGATTTTGCGGGTAATAAACTGCCGGTTATAGAAACGATTGCTGTAATTGAGCAGGAGCTCGATTTGGGAAATCATTACATCCTGACTAAAATGATCGATCCTTTCTTCTAACTCGGCCTGAATATGCTGGAAAATGACCCAGATGGTTTGTTTTTCTTTTTCAGAAAGGTACAGTGCTTCTGATGCAGCATAGCTAAAAAAGCCGTATTGTTTGATCTGATCATTCAAAGCATATTGACGAATAAAATCGGGATGAATGTGTAATGATAAGCCCTCGTAATTGGCTTCTTCATCTTGCATGCGCAGGAGCTGTCCTGGTGCAACGAACGACATTCCGCCTTCTTCAAAATCATAAAACCCTTGTCCGTATCTGATCTGGCCCTTAAAATTTGTCTTAAAAGAGATCTTATAGAAATTTAGAATGATGCCTGCCTCAAAATCTTTGGCGTTGAAAACGGCATCTCCATAGTTGATGATGCTGATGAGTGGATGCAGCGGTTTAGGTTGCCCCATTGCCTGATGCAACTGCGATAATGAATTGAATATTTTCGGACTGGCTTTCATTTTTTGATGATAGGCGTTAATTAAATGCTAAAATACAAAATATTAAAAGGCAAATGCTGACTTGAGTTCCTGTACCTGTGCTTCTGCGCCTTTGCTTGTTCGTTGTGCAATCAATTCCAAAGCGTCCCGGCCGGCAATGTACCTAAACCGACCAGTGCCATCGTTGGCCGCTTTGAAAACGACTTGTGCAATATCTTCCACTTTAGAATAATTGGCCACTTGCTCTGCGCTATATCCTTTACTCACCGCTGTAACCAATTTTTCATAAGCATCATGCTGAGCGGATTCCATGGATCGGCTGGCGAAATCAGTTTGAATGCCACCGGGAGCAATTACTTTCACCTGAATACCAAACTGCGCCAGTTCAATTGCTAAACTTTCTGAAAATCCATCAACAGCAAATTTAGTAGCGCTATAAATGGAGCAGGTAGGGAAACCCATCAGTCCGAATGTGGAGGTAATATTGATAAACATACCACTCTTTTTCATGCGAAAATGTGCTATAAATGCCTGTGTTACCCTGATTACGCCAAGGAGGTTGGTGTTCAGCTGTTTCACAATTTGATCATCGGCCAAGGCTTCGAGAGGTGCAACTAAACCATAACCTGCATTATTCAATACCACATCTATCGAATATTGATCTGTGATTTGCTTGGTCGTTTCTGTGATTTGCTTGGTATTGCTGATATCGAGCGGTAGCAAAATTACATTCTTCAGCTTGGTAAGTTGGTTTTCCTTTTCCGGGTGGCGCATGGTGGCAATTACACGCCATCCTTTGCTATGGAATAATTGAGCAGTGGCTTTTCCTAAACCTGACGATGCTCCTGTGATCATGATTGTTTTCATTCTACTTAAATTATACCCAAAGTTCGTTTAAGCAGTTGCTTAACAGATCGCCAAAATGGAGGATTACTTCGCCAAAATGACATTGGATTTGAAATAAATTAAGGCTTAACATCCCCCTTAAAACAGGAAATAAATTTGCTATTTCGGGTAATTAATCGTATATTTAAGTTAATCAAACAGAATAAGCCTATAGAAAGAACCAGACCTAATTAAAATTGATCACATCAAATTATTAAATATGAGAAGATACATTTTAGGCGTTTCAGGTTTGTGTTTTATTGCTTTTTCGCTCGTTTTTACGTCCTGGAAAAAAAGCAATACGTTAGAAGAAAAAACAATCAACGCCAACATTACACCATTAAAAAATGCTTATTTAAATTATGCTGAACATATTTACGATTCAGCCCATTTAAAAGCATCCGGTCTTGCTTTTCCAGTATTTGAAAAAGCGTTAACAGGGTTCTATAATCTCAAAAAATCGGGCCGTGTTTCTGACAGCCCTTTGCTAACCATTGCTGATTTTGATCAGGCCAGTTCAAAGAAGAGATTGTACATCATTAATTTGGCTGAAGAGCGTATGGTTTTAAATACCTGGGTAGCTCACGGTCAGAAAAGTGGAGAAGATCAGGCGGTTGCTTTCTCCAATCAAAATGATTCATTTACCAGCAGCATTGGTTTTTATGTTACGGGTGAAGAATATCAGGGTGCACATGGCCGATCATTGAAACTGGATGGAATGGATCCCGGGTTTAATGATAATGCCCGCTTACGGTCAATTGTTATTCATGGTGCGCCTTATGTAAGTGAGGGAACCATTGCAGCTTTAGGCCGATTAGGCAGAAGTCAGGGTTGCCCTGCAGTTGCGCCAGAGCTTTGTAACGAGGTGATTAACACACTTGGTTCTGGCAGTGTGTTATTCATTAATAAATCAACTGCAGCATACCATTCTGCTTATTTAAATGAAGGCACCGCAGCGGCATTTGCACAGGTACCAGGTTTACTAAATTCAGATTTAGCCAGCATTCATCAAGATTAAATTCGGGTGAGATGGGTGTATAAAACCGCATCTAGCCCATAAACATCTTTAACAAATTTAAGGCCGCCACTGTTACTGTCTTTCCAGCAGGTAAAATAGCTTAGATAAACCGGAATTTTTGCCGGCAATGCAATGTCCTCAGCCTTAGGGTCATCACTGTCCATACCTTTCTTAATCTGCTCAAACTTTGCTCCGGTGCCAAAAAGTGCCTGCGCAAGTTCGAGCGGTTTTTCAACCCGAACGCAACCATGACTAACAGCCCTTACAGATTGGTTAAAGGCAGCTTTGGCTGGCGTATCGTGTAAATATACGCTGCTTTGATTATTGAAAAGAAACTTGATTTTGCCTAGGGAGTTATCCTCTCCTGGTCTTTGTTTAAAAGTATAGGTTTTCCCGGTACCCGACGCTCCAAAATCAATCGTTTCCGGATCTTCAATTTTCTTGCCGTTGTAAAAAACATCTATATTGTTATTGGCCAGGTAGTAGGGATCTTTAGCTGCATATTTTGTGATTTCATTCGTGGCAATACTTTCTGGTATATTCCACACCGGATTAACCTGCACACTGTGAATCATGCTTTTAAGCTGTGGTGTTTCGCGGTTAAAGGGACGATCCTTTTTCAGATCATTCTCATCATATTCTGTAAGGGATGTTGCCTGATTGTTATTTCTACCCTCACCCACGCAAACTTTCATTTGTAAAGTAGGTTTTCCATTTTCTATCACCTGTAATTGATAATCAGGAATATTTACCCAAACATATTTATTTTCGGTAGGCAGATTTTTCCAGCGTAATCTTTCGAGGTTGACCAATAAAATACGGTTGGTTTCCTCAGCAGACAACCCTGGTGCCGTAAGGCGATCGCGTAATGCGGTCTGTAATAATTTGTAGTTTTCTGTTTTTGGCTGAATGCTATCTAAAAAAGCGGATATGTTTTTCGTTTCAAATGGCTTTCTGAAACTAATTGAGTCTGGTCGTTGTGTTGCTGTGTAATATTGCGCATATATCCTCCTCGGACTGATTAAGCCAAATTGCATGGCATTGCTATAATCGCTAAGAGCTGTTGCTGCCGTAAGTTCCAAACTAATTAATGCCTCGTAAGCATCGTCAACAGTCTTAATTTCTGCTTTATTATAAATTTTATCAACGAGTTTATTGAGCTGCTCTGCTTTAAAAACTGATGGAGATAAGCCATGTTCCGGTGCTTTATTAAACACTGCAACGGCTTGTTTCAAGCCACTATCCGGTAAATGTTTCATCACCATTACTGGCTCATAATCATGTTGCGCATAAAATGATGACATAAAACCAGGATTACGAAATAGCTGCTGCCTGGCCGTAATTGCAGCCTTCATTTTCTCACCGAAGGTTTCTGCTGTAATTTCTTTGAAAACTTTGTTGCCCGTTTCTTTACTCAGCGCAGCGCCAATATCAGATTTGCTTTTTTTACAGGCCTGAAAAACAGAAACAAAAAGCATCAGCATTAAAAACAACCCTGTTAGCTTAGGGCTAATCATCTTTCTTACATCCATGCCGATATAATAACGATTTGCCTTTTTTTGTTTTTTGGTTTTCGTATTGATTTGATTTACAGTCGCTAATTTATTTTTCAGATTTATTTGTTGCCACGTCTGTAAAACTTTGCCCTATCAAAATGGTGATGATTGTAAAACGAATTTTGATCCATTTCTATGATAGTTTCTTCCATCCGCAAGGCTGCCGGACTCCCGATGGCATCTCTGATTTCATCCTCTGTACTTTGGTCCACTTCTCCTGAAACATAATAAGGAAGTGCTTTAAACTGATCGGTGTGGATGTTTGGAAGAATCACAATGTCATCATGATCATGCAAATGCGCAAGCCCAATGGGAATGAGCACACCTTTGCTTTCCAGATCAACACCTAAATCATCGAGGTCAATAATTAGATACCTTACAGCATTATTTTGCGGATCGAACAGTAAATCTCTTACTTTCCCGATTGATGCTCCCGCTTCATTTTGAACCGTCCATCCTTTAATATCAGCTTCTCCTGCCGTTAATTTGTAATCGCTGTTCGCTAATTCTAACAGTTGACTGTAAGTATTTCCCTGGTTTTCCATATTATGATGTCTTTTGCAAATTTAATTCTGGTAAGACAACAATGGCTTAAGGCAAAGGTTTTAATCAGCGATGATTGGATTTGAAATGAGCAATGTCTTTAACTGCTGGTTCTCCTCATCGTTAACGGGTAATATATGTCTAATCAATTTAAAGAGATTTTTTTTATCATCTAATTGCGATTCAATTAGCGATAAAATCATTTTCTCCTGTGATTCATTTAAACCCTTAAACAGGCGGGGCTGGATACAATAAAGTGCCTTAACCAGTTCGATAAATAATTGTTTCTGCTCCAGTTCAGCCGCATCAAAATCAGGCATCGACTGTGCATTTTCGAATTTCCGAATCAGTTCATTTGCGGCATCATCTTTTACAAACTCCTTTTGTTTTTGATTGACAATTTTTTTGAAGGTCTTTGATGAGCTGTTTAAAAATCGGGCTCTGTGGATTGGAACCAAACATGTTTGTGGTTTCTTCCGTATCAGTAAAATTAAACAGATTGAAATAATCTGATTCAACGTAAACGCTGTGGTAAAAGTTAATGGCGTTATTATTGAAGGATGTGAGCTGTTTGAAAACCTCTTTTTTCTCACTGTTTAAGAAGTAGTAATAGAATTTATCGCCAATTTTTTCATTCCAGCGCACAAAAGTAATGGTAAAGTTAAACCGAGAGGTAGAGGCATCTACAATCTCCCGCTCAAAAACTTCATGATCAGCCAAAAGATCTTCGTATTTAATTCTATCGCCATTTATACATAACTGAAAGTCATTTTTGCTGTTCAGCAGTAAGAACCACCCGAATTCAGATTTCAGGTAATTGATAAAAGCCTCGCTGGTAAAAGAATAAGCAGTTACGCCAAACAGGTTAATAAGTTTCAACCGTGTTCCCGTTTCCATATCAGCTGCAACCCGCTTGTTTTCATCGGCATAATAATCCTTGTTGCTGGCGCTGATATTTACATCATAGTTAATGTATTCATTTGCCACCTCATCAAAAAATGTGGTATTCCAAATAGCTTTTTGCGCAAAGGCGATGAAAGAGAATCGACCTTTACCTTTTTTCCCACGAACATAAGATGACCGATGGTCTGAGCCGCGTTTCAAGGAATCTAAAAAGGCGCCAAACGTTTGGTGCAGGTTGTTCAGGTTAATGCCGCTCCCATTGTCGATGATTTTGATAGCAGGAATAAAATCTATTTCATTGGTATCAAAAACCAGATCAATTTTTGTGGCTCCTGCATCAAAACCATTCCAGATCAGTTCGGAAATGGCTTCCATGTAATCACGGGTTATCCCTGAAAATTCTACACTATTATTGTTGATGCTGACCTTATTTTCCATTTTTGCGATTGATAAAAATAAACCGCAAAATACTAAATTAGTTAGCAATAAAAGGAAAATTTATCAACTTAAATATTAGAATTGCGCTTGTTCACCTGCTCATAAGCTCGCTAATTATTCTAACGTCACCTCGCAAGTTTTGGTGGAAATGGTCCGTTACTGGCAGGTATAGGATACCAGTAACTTTTTTCTCCATCAGTTTCGATGCTTTTTATAATTTCGGTAAGTGTAGTAGGGCGGTAGCTGGCATCATAATAATACCTTTCCAATACCGATTGATCTATCGTTTGCCTGGTTTCATCATCAAGTTTAATTTCGCGGAGGGCCTTTGGAGTGATGTTAAAAGGAAAAATGAGTGAATTGTAGAGTTTGCCCGTGTAGGCATTTGGTGCTACGTATCTTTTTAAAAAGTCAGCTTCGAATCCTAAACCTGCAGCTTTTGCTTTTTCAACCATCCAGCTAAAAGCAATGTCGCTCAGCCCTGTTTCTCGATAGCCACCACCGATATTGGAATGTACACCACAAAACCATCGCTGTTCTAAAACCTGTGGATTGACCTGATCTGCTGCCGCATTTTTATCCTGAATCCAAAGGGTAGGCGTAAAGCTGCTTCTTTTTTCATCAATGGCTAAGGCATGGTAAGCAAAATCAATGTAACTGCTTAGTGTGGTATCGTGAAACTGATATTTCGATGCATTATAGGGTCTGAATAGTGAAAGGGGAATGCCCAGTGACCCAACGGTATCCCAAACACCTACAAATTTAATGCGGCTTTCAAAACTATTACGTTCTCTAAATGCAATAGCTTTTTCGCCACCGGGCGCCCAATCAAGTTCTGTTCGTCTACGATAGTAATTGTATGCCTGATCAATTAAACTCAAATCATTGTTTTTGATAATTCCGCAGTTGCGGATCATTCCCGCCAGACTGCGGGCGGTGTAGGCACCTCTGCTAAAACCAAACAAATAGATCTCATCTCCCTTAACAAAATTCCAAACTAAAAATTTGTAGGCACTAACAATGTTGTGGTCTAAGCCAAATCCCGTGGCACCATCTAAATACCTGCGCAGTTTGCTCCCCGAAGTGCCAACGCCATCTGTATAATATTTAATCTGTTCGATACCCTTATCGTCGGTATTGCAAATGCTTTCGAACATTTTTTGAACATTCGTACGAATAGGCAAACCGTCTTCACTATCGCCAGGACTGTTCCAGGTGCCATCGCAACAAATAATAATTCTTTTCATATTAATGATTTATTATTGAAAGCGTTGCGATAACTTGTATCTGAGAAATCTGGTTTATCTTTACAAATTCATAATTTCTGAACCGCATTTTTAGATCATTTAGATATTTCATGAAAACCATTTATTGCCAAAAACAGTAATCAAGGGGATGTTTACTAAATATATATGCACTTTGCTCTATTAATTTTGATAATTAATAATCAGGAGTAACGGTGGGAACGAATTTTAACGGCGTATACAGGGTAATAACTTTAAAGATAATTTATAACAAACTGATTGTCAATACTTAAAAGTTAGTATTCTTTTAGCATTTGAATTCAAAGAGAATAGAAAAACTATAGAAACGAGAAAGCCTCATATCTCTATGAGGCTATATTGAATGTCTTATAAGTATCCACCGATAAAACTAAACCAAACAAACTATATCATAAACACGATAACAATGGCTTTGTTTTAAGATTTTAAAAAAAATTAAAAAATGTAATCTTGAGAAACGTTAGGCTTTGATGCGTTTTTTTGACAGGTATTTCCGAATGGGAATATCAAACAAAATCATGGTTAAATAAGCAAGGGAAACCAAAGCAATTATTCCGCAGCTGATGACCAGTGCCAGTTTTAAGCCTTCAGGTTTGTAAGTATTGTAGTAGTTGGCGAATATCCAAATGGCCATATAATGTGTCATGTAAAGCGGATAGGATATTTTTCCTGAAAATATGCACAATTTATGCAGGCCTTGTGTAGCCACGGTACCTGCACCAAGCGAAACCAGTAAAGGGAAATAAATAACCACCACAAAACTTTCAGTTAGCCAGTTATAAGATGAGTAAGGCATAAAAAAAGCCAGCAGCAAAAGAATAGATAAGCCGATAAAACCCAGTTTATTTTTGATAATCCAATTGTATCGGTAGATGATTAAACCTGCGATGAAAGAATAAAATATTCTGGCTCCGCCTTCCCAAAAGTTTTCACCAGCCCAACCGCCTAAAAGCGAACCTGCATGATAGGCTACGCCTACTAAAATTACGGCAGCGGTACATGCCAAAACAATGAGGTATTTTTTCGGTAATTTATAAAGTACAAAAGCATAGAAAATATTGGCCACATATTCCCAAAACAATGACCATGCGGGTGCATTTAGTCCAAAATTATTGAAATATCGATCTTCCATGGTAGGAAAGGGAATTAATAACGCAGAGGTAAGGAATAATAAAGTGATTTTACCAATGCTGTATTGTGCCGCCGTTCCGCTAAATGGGTCGAATAGGAAGGTCAATAACCCCAATACCGAGCCGAAGATGACCAATGGATGCAGTCGGATTACCCTCGATTTAAAAAACTCCATGATGCCCATTTTTTCCAGACGATCGTCATAAGCATAGGCAACTACAAAACCCGAAAGACAGAAGAAAAAATCGACTGCTAAAAAACCATGACCAAGTATGTTTTTGCTAAATTCGAAAACCACTTCCATAAAGTGGAATGCAACGATTGCTAAAGCGGCGACACCCCTCAATCCATCAAGGATGTTAAAATGCTGCTTCGTTTTTAAAAGGCTTGGATTAACGTTGGTCATGCGATGCTGGCTACTGATTCCTAATGAGCGAGAGGTATAATTAACAAGGATACAGAAATGGCCACATTATGCCAAATAAAACTTACGCAGATTTTTGACGGTTTAAAATAAAAGGACTTTCAGTTTAGTGAAAGTCCTTTTCTGCATTTATTTAGTAATTCCCAAAGTTAATCATCCATTGGATGCCAAATTTATCTTTGAAGCTTCCGAAGTAGTCACCCCAGAACATATCTTCCATGGGCATTTCAACGGTTCCTCCAGCTGACAGGCCATTAAAAAGTTTGTCTGCATCTTCCCTGCTTTCAGCCGCCAGATGAACATACATGTTATTGCCTTCTCTCAGCACATGGCCGGCAGATGGAACACAATCAGAGGCCATTAAAATGGTATGCTCATTTATCGGAAGGGCCACGTGCATCACTCTGTTCCGCTCATTTTCAGGTAATTTATCCGATTCAGGCGCATCACTCATTTTCTTAAAAAAGGCAAATTCTCCACCTAAAACAGATTTATAAAAATTGAAAGCTTCTTCAGCCTGGCCGTCGAAGTTTAAATAAGGGTGCATGGTTCTCATAACTTATAGTGTGTACGT
>NZ_AJLG01000091.1 GCF_000258495.1 Pedobacter agri PB92 | reverse complement strand
CCCTAACCAAGTAACTACGCCAACTTTAGCGTCTCTGCTGGCTACATCAACCAGTAAAGCTGGAGTAAATAACTATAATGTTGCAAGTGCCATCGTTCCATATGTTCAGTACACCGCTAATCCTGCTGCTGCAGGTGCAGGTGATACTTATCAGTCAATAGATTTTAGTGGCACATGGGATGCGCTTTATTTTGCCATAGCTGATGCCAATGAAATGAAAAAAATGGCCGTTGCCCAGGGCTCGAGTGAGTACAAAGGTGTTGCGGATGTACTGATGGCCTATAACCTGATTATGGTTAATGACATGTGGGGAAGTGCACCATTTTCTCAGGCTTTTGACATTACAAATTTCTTCCCGAAATACGATTCAGCTCAGGAAATTTATAACCAAAGCATGGCTTTAGTAGATGAGGCTATTATTGAGCTGGCTAAAACCAATGCTACTGTAAAGTTAGCTGCAACTAGCGATTTGATTTACGGAACAACAGGTGCTAATGAAAGGGCAAACTGGTTGAAATTTGCTTATGCGTTGAAAGCCCGGTTATTAAATAAAGTCAGCAAAACGAGCACTTATAATCCTACAGCAGTGCTATCAGCAGTTGGAAGTTCATTTGCTTCTAACGCGGAAGATGCTCAAATGGCAACTTTCAGTGTCCGCAACTTTTGGGCAGGTGTTGCCATCAGTAATGCATCACAATCTTTAGGTGGATGGTTATCGGAACAATTAATTGATCACTTAAACGGTACCACTTACGGTTTATTTGATCCCCGTATTGCGAAGATTACAGATAGAACAGTTAATAACGTTTATATTGGTACCGTAAACGGTGCTGGAAATAGATTGCCGGGAGCAAATACTGTAAAAGATGAATGTTATATTTCTGTAAATTCACCCTGGACCAGTCCAACCTCACCAATTTTTATCGCCACCTATGCAGAGATGAAATTTATCGAAGCTGAAGCTGCATTCACAACAGATAAGACACGTTCTTACAACGCGTACCTGGCAGCAATTTCAGCCAATATGGATAAATTTCAGGTAGCAGCAGCCGATAAGGCAACTTACCTTGCAGATCCGCGTGTGGCAGTTGGTGTGGCGGCATTCACTAAGGATTTAATTTTTAAAGAAAAATATGTTGCTACATACTTAAATCCAGAAGCCTGGAATGATGCCCGCCGTTACGATTATAAATACAAAGACTTCACACTACCGGTGAACGTTACCCTTCCTGATTTCATCAGAAGAAATGATTATCCTCAAGGTGAGCGTAGTAAGAATGGTGCTAACGTTCCTGCAGAAGTTCCTAGAACAACTAAGTTATGGTGGGATCAGTAACAATTTTATTGAAAGAATAAATATGAAGCCCTAATCGTATGTCGGTTAGGGCTTTTTTTGTAATTTATCGTTAAATATTTAACATGAAAAAATCTCTGCTTTTTCTCTTGCTGCTCCTTTCATCGGTTCAGATATTCGCTCAATCCTTCACATTAAAATCAGTACTAAGCTATCCATTCCCGAATCAGTTAACAGCATCCGCTAATGGTGCTAAAATTGCATGGGCTGCTAATGAACAAGGTATAAGAAATATTTATACGGCAGAAGCCCCATCTTTTAAGGCAAAAAAAGTTACCGATTTTAAAGAAGATGATGGTCAGGAATTAACCAGCATTTCTATTTCAGCAGATGGGAAATGGATTGTGTTTGTAAGAGGTGGGGATCATGGGGGTAGAGATGGCGGTCCGGTTAATGCCAATTCATCAATCACCGCACCAAAAGTTCAGGTGTTTTCTATTCCATTTACAGGCGGAGATTTAATTCCATTAGGCGAGGGTGATTATCCCGTGTTATCTCCGAAAAGTAACGAAGTTTTATTTGTAAATGCAGGCCAGATAAAAACTGTTTCAGTAGATGGGGCGATAACAGCAAAAAATCTTTTTTATGCCAAAGGTGTAAACTCAGGTTACAAATGGTCGCCGGATGGCAAACAGGTTGCATTTGTAAGTAATCGAACAGATCATTCTTTTATTGGCATCTACAGCAAAGAGAAAACGTCGTTACAATGGTTACAACCATCTTTTTCCAAGGATAATGCACCGGTATGGTCTCCGGATGGTAAATACTTGGCCTTTATCAGAACGCCCGGATCTGGTGGAGAAACGGATTCGATTTTAGCTAAAAAACATCAGCCCTGGGCAATATGGACTGTTAACGTTAACGATGGAACTGGGAAACCAATATGGAAAGCACCCGAAACCATTATGGGCTCATATCCCTCAATCGAAGGTGGCACAAATTTAACTTGGGCAGCAAATAGAATCGTTTTTTCTTCCTATGAAGATGGTTGGCCACATTTATATTCAATGAATCCGGATGGGTCAAATAAAATTTTATTAACGCCAGGAAATTTCACTGTCGAAAACATTAAACTGAGTTATGATAAAAAACGATTGTTTTCGCTGCAAACAAAATTGTAGATGTTCATGATCTGGACAGAAGGCATGTATACAAAGTTTCGGTTGATCGGGCAAACATGGAGGCCTTAACATCTGGTAAAGGAATAGAAACTTATCCGGTAATGGCCGGAGATAACCAGACTGTAATTTGTTTAAGTTCGACTGCTGAAAGACCATTGTTACCTGCGTTGATAACGAAAGATAAAAAGATGGAATTGATAGGTGAGCAGCTCATTCCAGCTGATTTTCCTTTAAATGAAATGGTTGAGCCCAAACATGTTCGCTTTAATGCTCCGGATGGGAAACCGGTTTATGGTCAGTTATTTTCGCCTAAGAAAGCGGTGCAAAACCATCCGGCAATTGTATATGTTCATGGTGGGCCGCAGCGGCAAATGTATTTGGGCTGGAGTCCGATGGATTATTATTCTATTGATTATGCATTAAATCAATATTTGGTTCAGCTGGGGTTTACAGTTTTATCTGTGAATTACCGTTTAGGTTTAGGTTATGGCTACGACTTTCATAAGCCTGCAAATGCCGGGGCTCAAGGTGCTTCAGAATACCAGGATATAAAAGCCGCTGGCGAATGGCTGGCCAAACAACCTAACATAGATGGCCAAAGAATTGGGATTTACGGCGGTTCATATGGAGGATATTTAACGGCTTTGGCATTAGGTAAAGATTCGAAGTTATTTGCTGCGGGTGTTGATATTCATGGCGTAAATAATCGATTCAGCAATAGTGCGGTGGAAGGGAAAGCACCGGCGCCAGATGCAGATTTGGCTGCTAAACTAGCCATGCAGTCTTCGCCGGTAACTTATATCAATACCTGGGCATCACCTACACTTATTATACATGCGGATGATGACCGCAATGTTGCATTTTCTCAAAGTGTAGACCTTGCGAAACGTTTTGAAGACAAAAAGTTCAAATTTGAGTTTCTGGTGATTCCTGATGATACCCATCATTGGATGAAGTTCTCTAACGGAGTAAAAGTAAGCGAAGCTACAGCCGATTTTTTAAAGCGTAAACTGATAGACAAAAAATAATTTAACGGATCAATCTTTTTTGATTTCTTTCAGGATCATTAAACTCAAAGCGTTAAAACCATAACCGCTGATATTGTTCTGTAGCATGACAACAGACTGATCATAAAATAACGGTACAACAGGTGAGTTTTCCATCACCAACTGATCCATTTTCCGGTAAAGTGCGAAACGTTTTTCATCATCGGTTTCGTAATAACTTTGTTCAAAAAGCTGATCAAATTCCTTATTGTAAAATGCGAAATAATTAGGTCCGAAAGGAACTTTGTTTTTCGAGTAAAACATCGAAAGGAAATTTTCGCCGTCTGCATAATCTGCAAGCCATGAGCCTCGGAAAAAATTAACGCTGTTTTTCGACATCAAATCTCTCAAGCTAGCGCTCGGACTCACATCAATCTTTACTTTGATGCCCACATTTGTAAGCTCGCCCTGAATAAATTCGATTAAATCTTTATAGGTTGTGGTGGTATTCAGCGTTATTTCGGGCATTCCTTTACCTTCCTGGAAACCGGCCTCTTTTAATAATTTGGCAGCTAACGCAGGGTTGTACGAATAACCGCGAACAGCCAGACTATCAAAACCAGGCATCCCTTTTGGAATAAAACCGGAGGTAGCAGCAATACCAATCCCGTTTCTTAAGTATCTGATGAGTTTATCCCGATCAATGGCGGAGTTAATCGCCTGCCTGATTTTTTTAATTTTTAATGGTGAATTTTTTACAAGTGCTAAATTAGTATCGACTAAAATTCCAACGTATTCTGTGCACAAATACGGGCTTTTGGTTAATGTAAACTTGCCTTTATATTTGGAACTCATTTCCCCGTTTTTAGTTAAAATATCGTCGCGGTAACTGCCATCAACGTTATAATAAAAATCCAGGTCTTTTTTCAAGAAACTCATAAAGCCACTTTGCTTATCAGTAATAAAAGTAGCTTTTACCGCATCGAGATAAGGTAGTTTTTGTCCGGCCTTATTTTTTTCGAAGTAATGCTCATTTTTAAGCAGCACCAAAATCTCTCCTTCTTTCCAGTATTTAAATTTAAATGGCCCGGTTCCAACAGGATGACTTCTAAAATCTTTTCCATAATGTTCTACCACTTCTTTTGGTACAACCGAACAGTATTGAGTAGTCAGCAGGTTCATGAAAGGCGGGAAAGGACGTTGCAGTTTAATTTGAAAGGTAGTATCGTTTACGGCGATAAAACTATTTTGATCTTTCACCTTGTCGCTAAAAATCCATCCGCCTGAAGACGCTACCTTGGGATCAATTAACCTGTAAAATGAATAAGCAAAATCGCTGGCAATTACTTTTCTTCCCTTACCCTTTCTAAAAATAGGATCATCCTGGAAGTAAACATCATCACGAAGATTAAAAGTATAAGTCAGAGCATCTTTGGAAACCGCCCAGCTTTTTGCAATGCATGGAACAGTTTGCAATGAAGAATCGATCTGAACCAGACCATTAAAGATTTGGTTGGTCATCCAGATCGCATTCTGATTGCGGGCAAAAGCCGGATCTAACGAGGTTAAGCCCTGATCCAGATTAATGTTAAAGACTTTTTTGTCGCTATGATCATCTGTTTGCCTGCATCCGGCAAAAATTAAACAACTAAAAATCCAAAATATATAATGAAATGAACCTCGCATGCGATCAGGAATGTTATTTTTGCACAAATTAATAAATTTAATGGAGATGTCTTTTTTAAACGATTTATTTATTGGCCTGGATGCCGCAAAGCAAGAAGATTTACAAGAACGTTTAGATATTGTGGAGCATAAGATCAAGTTTATGGATAAAATGCCGGTTGCTTTGTTAGATGTGAATAATAACCCAAGTTATTTCCTTTCAGAAGAGATTGCATTTGCAGGAGGAATGGTAGAATCAGACATTATGAGTGCAGTTTTTATTATTTATTATCAGCCTGGTAAAACGCTTACTGATCTGATGCGGGAAGTACCTGCAGTTTTAAGTGCCGATTGGCAGGCCGTAACAAACAACAGAATCATTTTATTGAACGATGATATTGATCGTGAGCGAAATGCAGAAAATGCGGTTTCACTCATTGAAGATATGGCGGAGATGCTGCATCCGGGATCCTTTATTTTTGGACATGAGGGTGATAAATGGATTAGATTTGGCGCCTAAATTAGATAGATGATGTGTGGTATTCGGGGATAACATGGTTTAATTCTCACAAAAAGAAATCATAACTTATTAGTCAATTCAACAATGAAGAAGTTTTTCGCTATCGCAACGTTTCTTTTTATCTCTTTGTTTGCTCACTCGCAAGCTATACCAACATTAACGGCCGATGTTGCAGAAAAACTTTCCAAAATGCCTATAGGCTGTATTGGACAGGAATTTCCGAATAAAACTTCGCATGTAGCAAATTCCGCAGTTGACGGGCGTTTGCTTCCAGGTGAATTACATCCGGCATTTTTCGGTTGTTTAGACTGGCACAGTTCAGTTCATGGGCACTGGATGCTTCTGCGTTTACTCAAAACGGTTCCAGATTTGAAGAATAAGGCGGAGATCATCGCCATTTTAAATAAAACTTTTAAGCTTGAAAAAATGCAGACAGAGGCCGAGTATTTTACCAAGTATCAGGTAGCCAATACTTATGAACGTACTTATGGCTGGGCCTGGTTATTAAAGCTCGATCAGGAATTGTATACCTGGGATAATCCGGATGCAAAAAAATGGTATGCTGCATTGCAACCGTTAACACAACAGATATTAAAACTTTGGAAAGCTTATCTGCCCAAACAAACTTATCCAAATAGAACGGGCGTTCATCCAAACACTGCATTTGGTTTGGTGTTTGCTTTGGATTGGGCAAGAACTTTTAAAGATTCAGCCTTTGAAAAACAAATCAACGATAAAGCAAAAGCCTTTTATTTAGATAATACTGCAACTCCCGCTTATCTGGAGCCAGATGGTTCAGACTTCTTTTCGCCGAGTTTAGAAATAGCTGATTTAATGAGAAGGGTGCTTCCAAATAAGGATTTTGTGGCTTGGTTAAATAAGTTTTACGAGAAAAGAAGCATCGGGCGCATCAGTGATTTGCCCATCATCAGCGATATTAACGATTATCAGGGTGTTCATTTAGTTGGTTTATCTTTTACCCGGGCCTGGTGTATGAAGGGTATTGCCAAAGAGCTGCCTAACAACCATAAGTGGAAAAAACACTTTGAACTTACTGCCGATAAATTTCTAGCCAATGCACTTCCATTGGTGTTTGCTGGTAATTATGGCGGCGACCATTGGCTCGCATCTTTCGCTGTTTATGCTTTAGAATAGTAAGGTGGAGATTAAAATACGATAGAATCGTATAGCTATGATGCACTCGTTAGAAACGAGCGCAGGCGTGAATTTTTGAAACAAATGGAGGATGACGGCTAATTGGTAATCTGTGTATTTTATTTGTGTGAATCTAAGGGAAAATTTAACCACCCCTGACCTCGAAATCAGAAATCCTGTTTAAAACTTGATGAACTTGTCAATTTGCTCGTCCGTAAACTTAAGGGTATCCTCTTTAAACAAATTTCCGTTTTCATTCAGCTCTTGCTTAATATTCGGAATATGGATGCGCAAAGGCAAAACATGCAGGTGAACGTAGTGGCAAACGCCTGTAAAGTGATCTACACCGCGGATGTTGCCATATTTACCTGAGGAAACCCCAATTAAAGCGGCTTTTTTATCATAAAAGCTATCCGGATAATTACAGGCATCAACCAATACTTTTAAAACGCCAGGATAACTGCCATTATATTCTGGCATAACAAAAATAAATTTCTCGGTAGATGAAATTAAATCCTGTATTTTTTGGAATGCCACCGAGCGTTTGCCATACATATCAGTATTTAAAACATCTGCAGGTAAATGTTCAAGGCTGAACAAGTTAGCATCCGAACCTTTTAATTTAAGTTGTTGCTGGTAATATTTAGCAACTTTTAACGTATTGCTATTGGGTCTGTTGGTGGCTGCTATAATTGTAATCATGGATGAATTGTTAATAAGATGTTCAAAACCCAAATGCCCTTATTGCTAAAATTGCCATATAGTTTGTATCTTAGCTGATTGAGAAAAAGGGCGTAAACAACGCAAAAATAGAACTTTTTGCCGATTAAAAGGCATGATTTAGCAACGCCCGTATAAGCTTTAAGTAAATTTCGGATAGATAGATGAGCAAAATTATTGCATTAGCAAATCAAAAAGGTGGCGTTGGTAAAACAACATCATCTATAAACCTGGCTGCGAGTTTAGCCGTATTAGAATACAGAACGTTATTGGTAGATGCTGATCCTCAGGCGAATTCAACTTCAGGCATTGGTTTTGATCCCCGGAATATAAAAGACAGTATTTACGAATGTATCATCAACGATATTGATCCCTTACAGGCGATTCAGAAAACGGATACACCAAATTTGGATTTACTTCCTGCGCACATCGACCTGGTGGGTGCTGAAATCGAGATGATTAATCTGAACAACCGTGAGTACAAAATGAAAGCGGTTTTAGAGAAAATTAAAGATCAGTATGATTTTATTATTATAGATTGCTCTCCTTCATTGGGTTTAATTACCATCAATGCCTTAACAGCTGCCGATTCGGTAATCATTCCGGTTCAATGTGAGTATTTCGCCCTAGAAGGTTTAGGTAAATTGCTTAATACAATTAAAATTGTTCAAAACCGTTTAAATCCTCAGTTGGAGATAGAAGGGATTTTATTGACCATGTACGACGTTCGTTTACGTTTATCGAACCAGGTGGTAGAAGAAGTACGAACGCACTTTCACGAACTGGTTTTTGATACCATTATTCAACGAAACACCCGCTTGAGTGAGGCGCCGAGTTATGGGGTATCGGTAATTATGCATGATGCAAACTGCAAAGGTGCCATTAACTACCTGAATCTTGCCCGCGAAATCGTGAAGAAAAACGGATTATTGAAGGAAGAAGAAAACATAAATACAGCAACTTTATAAATTATAGATGACATCTTTTCAGCGAAAAACAGGTTTAGGAAGAGGGTTAAGTGCGCTTTTAGATGATAGCGAATCTTCTCATCCACCAAAACAGCAGGTGAATGACGTGAGCGAAACTGAGCAGATTGGCAATATCAGTCATGTAAGTTTAACCGAAGTTGAAACCAATCCTTATCAGCCACGTACCGAATTTGACCAGGTAGCATTAAACGAGCTTGCTGATTCCATAAAAGTTCAAGGCTTGATCCAGCCAATCACGGTAAGAAAATTATCTGCCAATAAATATCAGTTAATATCTGGCGAACGTAGATTCAGGGCTTCTAAACTTGCAGGACTAACAAAGGTTCCGGCCTATATTCGCAGTGCCAACGACCAGCAAATGCTGGAAATGGCATTGATTGAAAATATCCAGAGGGAGAATTTAAATGCCATTGAAGTAGCTTTAAGTTTTCAGCGGATGATTGATGAAGTGGGTTTAAAGCAAGAGCAATTGGGTGAACGGGTAGGTAAAAACCGTACCACCGTTACCAATTATCTGCGTTTGTTAAAACTTCCCCCAGCTATTCAGGCTTCCATTCGTGATCAGCGCATTTCCATGGGGCACGCCAGGGCATTAATCAATGTTGATGGTGTGGATAAACAATTGTTCATCCACCAGGAAATTTTAGAAAAAGGTTTATCCGTACGAAAAGTAGAAGAACTCGTTCGTAATTTGCAACATGCGCCGCTAAAGGTGGAAGATCAGCCGAAAACAAAAGCTGTTTCTTTTCAATATCAAAAACTACAGGATGATTTAGCTTCAAAATTTGCTACAAGGGTAAAACTGAAAGTAAGTCAGAATGGTAAAGGTGCAATCGAAATTCCTTTTATGAGCGATGATGATTTAAACAGGATTTTAGAATTATTAGACTGGTAATGCAACTTCATAGGCTTTTAATACTGGTTTCCTTATTTACTTTTTTTCTTGTAAACCAAGCTTCGGCTCAGGTAGAAGATACTGTATCAAAAGCTACTGACACTATAAAGAGTCGGAACTACAGGCCTATGAAAGTTGATTCTCCAAAGGTAATGACCAGAAGAGATTCAATGAAGGCTAAATATGTTAATCCAGGCAAGGTTGCCGGAAGAAAAGCTGTAATTAAATCGCTCATTCTACCTGGTTTGGGGCAAATTTATAACATGCAATTGCTAAATGATGGATCGAGGGCAGGCAAAAACCTTACCTTTCAACGCATTTACACTATAGGTAAAATAGGTGCAATTTATGGTGGTTTTACGGTTTTAACGCTATCTTTTATAGAAAGCAGTAAGCAATACAATCTTTATTTGACAGAGCTGCAATACCGTAACGAAAATAATAACAGACCAGATCCAAATGGACCATTTGTAAACCCAGATAAGATAACTTCAAGATATTCTACTCAGGGAATTACGACAGGAAAAGACACTTACCGTAGAAACAAGCAAATTGTGCTTTTCTCTTATGGATTGGTTTATTTCGCCAATGTAGTTGATGCGTATGTGGCTGCCCGTTTACATTTCTTCAATATTGATGACACTTTATCTTTTAAGGTGTTGCCAACAATGATCAACTCAAATAGCATATATAGTTTTAACGCTACACCTGCAATAAAACTCTCCCTAACATTTTAAATTCCAACTCATGAAAATTGCGCTTTTAGGTTATGGCAAAATGGGACAAATTATCGAAAAATTTGCCCTTGAACGTGGTCATGAAATCGTTTTAAAAATATCAATAGATAACCAGGAAGATTTAACCAGGCAAAACTTGAAATCAGCAGATGTGGCCATTGATTTTAGTACGCCAGATTCGGTTTTAAATAACATTAATGCTTGTTTCGATGCAAATGTTCCCGTTGTGGTAGGTACCACCGGCTGGTATGGCAAACTTCAGGAGGTTAAAAATGATTGCAACACCAGTAACAATACACTGTTGTATGGGTCTAATTTTAGTATTGGCGTTAACTTGTTTTTCAAATTAAATCAAACTTTAGCAAAACTGATGAATAACTACCCGGCTTATGAAGTTCAGGTTGAGGAAATTCATCATACACAAAAGCTTGATGCACCAAGTGGAACAGCCATTACTTTAGCTGAAGGGATTGTAGATCATCTGGAACGGAAAGCGGAATGGTTGAATGAAGTAATTGGAACTGATGTGGAAGTTTTTCCGAAAGCGGAACAATTGCTGATCGAATCGCACCGTATTGAAAATATACCTGGAACGCATACGGTAATTTACAGCAGTGAGGTAGATGATATTGAGATAAAACATACTGCACATAGCCGGGCTGGTTTTGCTTTAGGCGCTGTTGTAGCGGCAGAATGGGTAAAGGATAAAAAAGGGTTTTTCAGTATTACCGATATTTTTGAGTAGGAGCAGGAAGAAAAGAACAAAGAATAAGGAGCAAAGACGAGGGAGCAAAGAGCAGGAGTTAATAGGCTTAAAATCGAATAAAATCAGATAACAGTTAACCGGTTTATACAACAGTTAACCAATAAAAAATAATATGAATTATAAATTCTGGCAACGAAAAAAGGATGCCACAAAAAAGAAAAAACAAAGACAAGGGAATGGGTTGACGCCATTGTTTTCGCTGTTGTAGCAGCTACCATCATCCGTGTTTTCTTTATCGAGGCTTATACCATTCCGTCAGGATCAATGGAGCGTTCTCTATTAATTGGCGATTTTCTTTTCGTGAGTAAAGTAAACTATGGTGCCCGCATCCCGATGACACCTGTAGCATTTCCATTTGCGCATCATACTATGCCACTTACTACGTCAACAAAAGCTTATTGGGACGGCGTTCAGTGGAAATATCATCGTTTACCAGGTTTGTCAGAAATTAAGCGAAATGATGTAGTGGTGTTTAACTTTCCTGAAGGAGATACCGTAGCGGTAGAAAATCAATCAGATAGTTATTACAACATGGTACGCAACATGGGGCGTGAACAGGTTCGAAGCAACTTTACCATTGTCGATCGTCCGGTTGATAAACGTGAAAACTTCATTAAACGGTGCATCGCGATTCCCGGAGATGTAATCTCCATGAGTAATGGGGTGGCATCGGTAAATGGCAAACAAGAACCTTTAAAAAATACCGGCATGATGCCTTATCGCGTCGTTTTTAAAACAATGGATTTTAACTACGCTGTGTTAGATGAATTCAAACTTGATTTAGGTAACAGTCCGGCTATTTCAGATAAAACCTATATTGTAAACGCTTCACCGGAAATTGCTGAAAAACTGAAGACATTTGATTTTGTGGGCTCGGTAACCTTAAGTCCTGATGCACCAGGTCCTGAACAAGGCGGTGTTTTCCCACACGATCCAAATCGGGTTTGGAATCGGGATAACTTTGGTCCGATTAAAGTTCCTTCGAAAGGTTGGACGGTTAAAATCGATAGCACTACTATGCCACTTTATTACAGAGCAATCAGAACTTATGAAGGTAATAAAGTTGAGAAAAAAGACGGTGTATGGCATATTAATGATAAAATTGCAACCAGCTATACATTTAAAATGGACTACTATTGGATGATGGGTGATAACCGTCACAATTCTGCCGATTCCCGCTACTGGGGATTCGTTCCTGAAGACCATATTGTGGGTAAAGCATTATTCATCTGGATGAGCATTGACAGCGACGCTTCGTTCTTTAGTAAAATACGCTGGAGCAGATTATTCAAAGGAATTGACTAGTTTGATGATTTAAATCCAAAACAAAAAAAGGCTTAAAGAAATTTAAGCCTTTTTTTTGTTTGGAAAAATACTTTTAAAAAAATTTAATAAGTTGGCGGATGTTTTAAAATTATTTATTAAGTTTGTTTATAAACCAAATAAATATGTCTGTCATCATTGAGAAAGGTCAACGCTTAAGGGCCGACATTATCAAACATCTTTATTATAAAAAGGCTTTATCGCTAACTGATTTGAGTAAGCTTACTAAAAAAAGTTTGCCATTGGTTACCTCAATAGTAAATGGTTTAATTGCTGAAGGTTATATTCTTGAACAAGGCTTAGCGCCTTCAACGGGTGGCAGAAGGCCATCTATGTATTTGCTTAATGCTGATCATCAAAAATATATTGTTGCCGTAGCCATGGATCAGCTCATTACCAGGCTAACCATCTATAACCTTTCCAGAAATGTGGTGATTCCAATGCAATATCTGGAATTTGATATGTCGGATGAGAACAGTGATGTTTCAGCGCTAATCGATTTCATTAACCGAAGTATTGACGAATCAGGCATCAACAGAAAAAATATTGTAGGGGTTGGGATAGGTATGCCGGGTTTTGTAAATGCAGAATTAGGAGTAAACTTATCTTATCTGCCTGTTAAAAACGGCGATACCCTCCGCGAATACCTCAGCAAAAAAATAAAACTACCAGTATCTATCGATAATGACTCCAGTTTAATTGCACTGGCTGAGTTAAATTTTGGGGAAGCGATTGATCTGAAAGATGCTATGGTGGTGAATATTGGATGGGGTACAGGTTTGGGGATGATTATGGACGGTAAACTTTATCGCGGAAGCAGCGGATATGCAGGTGAATTTAGCCATATCCCTTTGTCAGACAGCAATAATCTGTGTTCGTGCGGGCGGAGGGGATGCCTTGAAGTAGACACCTCTTTGCTTGTGATGGCGGAGAAGGCTGAAAAAGCACTTGCAGAGGGTAGTGAATCAAACATGAAAGAGCTTTTCAAAGATAAAAGCAAACACCCGAGAGATCATTTTTTAGATGCTGTGATTGCACAAGACCCTCTGGCCATTTCTATTCTATCAAAAGCGGGCTTTCAGCTTGGCAAAGGACTGGCTACATTAATTCATATTTTAAATCCGGAATGTATTGTGTTGAGTGGCAGAGGTGCCAAGGCCGGTCAAATGTTGTTGCCATCCATTCAGCAAGCTATTAATCAATTTTGTATTCCTCGTATTGCGGGGCAAACCACTATAAAATTATCTACGCTAACTGATGAGGCTGAGCTATTGGCGGCCGCAAGTCTGATTGTAGAACATAGTCAATTTGAATAAGCATAAACTATTAATTATGGATATATAAAAGAACCAAAACCAAATCCCTAAAACAACTAATCAAAACCCTAACTAAAAAAATATGAAAAGAGTGTACTTAAGGTGCTTGAGTATCTTGTTGTTAACCATGTTAACAATAACATCCTACGCACAAAAAACAATCACCGGAACGGTGAGAGATGCATCTGGACCGCTTCCAGGTGTGAGCGTTTCCATCAAGGGAACAACAAAAGTTACCCAAACAGATGGTAGTGGAAAATTTTCTATTGCCGTATCTCCAAAAGAAACCCTGGTTTTCTCGGCAATTGGCTATTTAAGACAGGAAGTTGCTTACAATGATCAAGCTACAGTAAGCGTAACATTAAAGGAAAGTACTAATCAGTTAGATGAGGTTAGTGTTGTCACAACTGCCTTAGGCATCAAAAGACAAGAAAAATCTTTAGGTTATGCTGTGAGCACTGTTACAGCGAAGCAACTAACAGAGGCGGGTAATACAAATTTTGCATCTGCATTGTATGGAAAGGCAGCAGGTGTGAAAATTACGACGGCGCCTGGTGGTGCAAGTAGTGCGGTAAACGTTCAGATTCGCGGTATTAATTCCATTAATTATAATCAGCAACCTTTATATGTTGTTGATGGTGTAATGATTAGAAATGATGGTCAAAACGGTGCTGCAGGAGCTAATAATAACAACTACTGGGATGATCAGCGTGTTCGTGGAAATGGTATTTTAGACATTAACCCGGCAGATATTGAAAGTTTAACAGTATTAAAAGGTGCTAGTGCATCTGCTTTATATGGGTCTGATGCAGCCAGTGGTGTGATTGTCATTACAACTAAAAAAGGGTCAAAAAGTCGCGGTTTAGGCATCGATTTTAACTATCAGGGTTCGATTGATCAAGTTGCTTTCTTGCCTAATTTTCAGAATACTTACGGGCCTGGATACGATAGAGAAACTAACGTAGCGAATGGTGCAACAGAAGATGGTTGGATTGCTGATCCATTATCGCCAACTGGCTTAAGACCATACTTTAGAGCTTATGCTAATTTTGGTCCTAAAATGGAAGGACAGCAAGTAAGATGGTGGGATGGTTCTATTCGCCCTTATTCACCTCAACCCAACAATTACATGGATGTTTATCAGGATGGATATACCTCAAATGCGAATATTGCCATATCAAACCAAACTGATGCATTAAATTATCGCTTTTCTGCAACAAGGTTAGACTATAAAGGTACACAGCCTGGTAATACGGGTTCTAAAAATACCTTCAATTTAAACTCTACAATCAAAATAGCTCCAAAAGTCTCTGCTGATGTTATCGTAAGTTATGTTAACACGAAAACGGTAAACAGACCATATCAGTTGGGTCAGGTTTTGGGCTCATTCGCCGGTTTTTTTAGTCGTGCAGAAGATATGAGTTTGATGAAAGAAAAATACCAAACCAGTAATGGTTACAAGTATTCTACTTTTGATCAAACTGCTCGCCCTGAACCATTTGTTTACAATATCAGAGCGACAAATTTGTTGGATTTTTACTGGCAACAATTAAAAAACAATTATCAGGAAAACGAGAATAGGTTATTATCTAGTTTCACTTTAAATTATGATTTTGCAAAAAACCTGAAATTTAGAGGTCGTATTGGTAATGACTATACAAGCATAAAAGCAGAAAACAGACAGTTTACTGAAATTCCAAGTGCATTAAATGGTAACACGAGTACAGGTTCTTACACTACTAATCAAGGCCAATATGCTATATTGTATGGTGATGCATTGGTAACTTATTCGAATAAAATAGGTGAAGATTTCGGATTATCTCTAAGCGGAGGTTATCAGGGAAGAAAAGAAACATTTAAAGATTTAAGATCAAATACCAGAGATGGATTAGTTTCTGAGAATTTCTTTGCATTATCCAACTCATTTAACGTTGCAGAAACAGCAGAAACAAGAAAAGAACAATTAAAATATGCTTATCTGGGAATTGCAAACTTTAGCTATAAGGATTTCCTGTTTTTGGAAGCTACTGGTAGAAGAGAATATGTTTCTACATTACCTCCTCAAAACAACCAATATTCTTATTTCTCTGTAAATACCGGTTTTGTATTTAGCGATATTGTTAAGTTGCCATCATTCTGGGAGTATGGTAAATTAAGGGCATCGTATGGCGTAGTGGGTAATGCCCCTCCAATTTATGAAGCTAACATTGCCTACACTCAAAACTCGCTTCAAAGTGTAAATGGTTCAGTTCCATCGATTGTTACCGCCAGATCTTTTGGTAATTTAAATTTATTGCCGGAGAAAAAACATGAGGCTGAATTTGGTTTAGAAACACGTTTCTTAAAAGGTAGATTAGGTTTTGATGTTAGTTATTATGACAACAAAATCAAGAACCAGATTTTACCGCTTGATGTAACCTCAACAAATGGTGCACAAAGTCAAATCATAAATGTGGGCGAAATTGGGAACAGAGGTTTTGAGGTGGCATTAAATGCTACTCCAATTGCCGGCAAATTTAGATGGGATACCCGTTTAAACTTCTCCACCAACAAATCTAAAGTGAACTCCTTAAAAGATGCCAATTCAGAAATTAACTTCTATAGCTCGGATCAGGCTACTGCAAAAATCGTAGCAAAAGCAGGTGAAGAATTAGGTAACATTTACATTCGCCCAAGAAAAACCGATGCTAACGGAAATTATTTAATTAATGATGATGGTTTTTATGTAATGGATAATTCGGTATATGTTAAAGTTGGAAATATTATGCCAAAGGCTGTTGGTGGTTTTTCCAACACATTAAGCTATAGTAATTTTGCTTTAGATTTCACTATTGATTATCGTTTTGGCGGCAAAATGATTGCTCCAAACTTAAAGTACATGCGTGGTGCAGGTATGCTTGAAAATTCAATGGAATTTAGAGATGCTGAAAACGGTGGGTTAACTTACACAAGCAATGGTAAAACCTACAACGATGGTGTATTGTTACAAGGGGTTAACCAAACAACAGGCTTGCCAAATACCAAAATACTTTCTGCTGCTGATTATTATATCACAACTTATAACTGGGGTGAAGGTTCATTGACGGAAGCAGAAATTTTCAAAAATAACTACATTAAAATGAGGGAAATCACCCTAAGCTATAAAATACCTGCAACCTTTACCAAAAAGATAGGTATCACAAACCTTAGGTTTTCATTAATTGGACGTAACTTATTTTACATCCACCGTACCTTAAAGGATTTAGATCCTGAGGCACCTCTGGGAAATAAATGGTGGTCTCAAGGTGTTGATGTAGGTTCTACAGCAGCTTCAAGAAACTTTGGTTTCTCACTTAACGCTAATTTTTAACCAACTAATCAATAAGAAATTATGAAAAAGTTATTTATAAAAGCAAGCTTTCTTTTAATTGCAATATCGACTGTAGTTGGTTGTAAAAAAGAACTTGATGAAAAATTTAATAATCCGGAAAAGGTTTTAGATCCCAGTTTAAATGGATTATTCACCGGTATGCTCAATAACGACCGTGTTGCGGCTAAATATTGGAATGTACGTACGTTTTTAACACAAATGCCAGGTGTTTACGCACAAACAAGTTATATAGCAAATGGCAATACCATTTATCAGCAAAGCGATGGCTATTCTCAACAATATTGGGATGATTTTTACAGCACTGGTGGAAATGGTAGTGGTGTATTGGCTCAATACAGAACAATGGAGGTTAAATATCAATCGTTATCTGCTGCTGAACAAGCCAATCAGAAAGCAATCATGCAAGCTGCCAAAGTTGTTTTGATTGAACAGGCGGCGAAAATGGTAGATTTATGGGGTGATATTCCATACTCTGCAGCAGGTAGCTTAAACTTAAGCAGTACAATTAGCAATCCGAAATACGATGAGCAAAAGGCATTGTATACTTCTTTTATTGCCGATTTGGAAGCGTTAGCAACTTACTTCAACACCAATACGACAACATCAGCTTTTTCAAAATCTGATATTCTGTTAAAGGGAAGTATGAATATGTGGGCTCGCTATGCAAATTCATTGCGCCTGCGTTTATTAATGCGTATTTCCAAAACTGATGAAGCAACCGCCAGAACAGCAGTTTTAGCCATGCTTGCTAATCAGGCTACCTCGCCTTTAATAGATGGCGATAACACAGCCGAATACAACCCGGCAACATCAGATGTTTTATTACAAACATTAACAAACAGTACAAGTGATTTGAGAGATGCCTTTTTTGAAGGTAGCTGGTATGCTACAGATTATGCGTTAAATACTTTGATGTTACCAGCCAATGATCCAAGGATTCCGGTTATTTATGATAAATTTGGTAGAATAGTAAAGATTAACAACAGGGATGTATTTGTTCAGAATGCCAACTATAGAGCAATGCCAATCACATTTACAACTGCTCAGCAAGAATCTAGCTTCGCGGATTATTCTGTATTGGATTCAGCAACGTTTTTGTTTAACCAAAAGTTACCAGGCATATTAATTACCTCATCAGAAGTTAATTTCCTAAAAGCAGAAGCCTTCGAAAGATGGGGAAATACTGCTTCTGCAAAAACAGCATATGATAAGGCTTTAAGACAATCCGTTACTTTTTATCATTACCTTAATAATTTAAATCAAGGTGGCGGTTACCGAAATGTAACAGCACCTTCTGCATCAGTTGTAGATGCATGGGTGAATTCTTCTACAGCAACTTATACAGGATCTTCTACGGCTAAACTTACATTGATTTACAACCAGAAATGGCTTCATTACGGAGTTTTACAATCAACAGAAGCGTGGTCTGAGTATAGAAGAACGGGCTTCCCTCTTTTAACTTTTCCAACGGCAGGAAAGTTATCAGGTTTTGATACGCCGCCAACAAGATTGATTTATCCTGCGAAGGAAAAAACACTCAACAGTGAAAACTATCAGGCAGTTGTAAGTAAAGACACCAGAAAAACAAAAATTTTCTGGATGCCCTAGTTGAATAATTCATTTAATCCCAGTCATTTGGCTGGGATTTTTATATTTTAAGATGAATAGAAAATTAATTATTGTTTTTGCGTTACTATGTTGCTTTGTGTTTTCGTTTGCACAAGAACGCAATGATATCATGCAACAATCGGCCACTTACGAATGGCCAAAAGATCAACTGGTAAAAGACAAACTAGATCAATGGCAGGATAAAAAGTTTGGAATGATCATCCACTGGGGATTATATGCCATTCCGGGTATCATCGAATCGTGGTCTATCTGTTCAGAAGACTGGATTGAAAGAGACTCTACAGTTTCTTATGAAAACTATAAAAAGTGGTACTGGGATTTCAGTAAACAATTTAACCCCACAAAATTTAATCCTGAACAATGGTCGGCCGCTGGCAAAAATGCCGGAATGAAATACCTGGTTTTTACCACGAAACACCACGATGGATTCGCCATGTTCGATACCAAGCAAAGTGATTTTAGCATCGCCAAAGGTCCTTTTGCCAATAACCCCAAAGCTGATGTAGCCAAATACGTTTTTGATGCTTTTAGAAAAGATGGTTTCATGATTGGTGCCTACTTTTCTAAACCCGATTGGCACTCGCAATATTATTGGTGGCAAAAATATGCTACAGCAGATCGCAACAACAACTATGATATCCGGAAATATCCATGGCGCTGGAACAAATTCAAGGATTTTACTTACAACCAGATCAGCGAACTGATGAACAACTACGGAAGTGTAGATATCTTATGGCTCGATGGTGGATGGGTTCGTCCGTTGGAAACGGTAAACGAAGAAGTGCTGTCAGTGTGTACGT
>NZ_AJLG01000090.1 GCF_000258495.1 Pedobacter agri PB92 | reverse complement strand
ATTAAACCTTCACGTTCAGGATCTTCGCCCAGCTGACCAAGAATATCTTTGTAATGCGTAGCAACAGCTTCAATTTTTTCATCGTTATAACGATCTATTTTTACATAGCCGTCTCTTGATTCGCCTTTTAATACGTCTTTAGTGCTCATTAATATAGGTGGTTTTTAACCAAAGTATTCAACAAAATTATTTTCGGTTTCGTAGATTTTCACACAATGCAATGTGGCTCCGCCTTCTGCAATAGGGGCTTCAAGCTGTTTCCAAATCTCAATGGCCAGGTTTTCTGTAGAAGCCAGTTTGCCTTTCATAAAATCTACATCCAGATTTAAGTTTTTATGATCAACTTTATCTACCACGTAATCATTCATGATGTCTTTTAACCATTTCAAATCTACAAGAAATCCTGTTTCAGGATTAACTTCTCCTTTCACCGTTACATAAAGCCAATAGTTATGCCCATGCCAGTTTGGATTAGCACATTTGCCGTAAACCTCTGCATTTTTATCATCATCCCAATCGGTTCGGGCCAGCTTGTGGGCTGCGTTAAATGATGCTTTTCTCGTTATATAAATCATTACTTTACAATAAAGGGTCAAATATACGGATAAAGGCTTAAGAGATGATAAGGAAAATGTAAGATGGAAATTGAATGATTATAGTGGTAATCCCCTAACTTTACTTTATGAAAACACTGGTTGTAGCAGCCACAAAAGCCGAGGTTGCCTTCTTCTATCAGCACTTTAATTTACCTGAGGGAGATTTTATTGAAAGCAAAAATTTTGATTTATTGATTACCGGCGTGGGCATGGTGGCAACAGCATTTTCTTTAGGGCAATATCTCACCCCAAATAAATATGATTTAGTGATTAATGTGGGCATAGCAGGATGTTTTGACCGCAACATTAAACTGGGCAGCCTGTTGAATATTAGTGAAGATATTTTTGCAGAACTGGGTGCCGAAAACGGTGATGATTTTTTAACGATAACGGATTTAGGATTTGGCGAAAACCAATTCAAAGCTAAAAGCAAAAAAATTATTGATTTGCCATCTGTAAAAAGTATCACCGTTAATTGCGTAACCGGAAGTGAAAAGAGTATCAGAAACTTAAAAAAACGAATTAATCCGACAAGTGAAAGCATGGAAGGTGCCGCCGTTTTTTACGCCTGCAAACGCCAAAATATCGATTGTTTGCAAATCAGAAGTGTTTCAAACTATGTTGAACCCAGAAACAAAGAAAACTGGGAGATTGGTTTAGCAATTAGAAACCTGAATGAGTGGATGATTTCTTTTATCTCAGAAATGAACTGATTATGACGTTTTAGTGTATTGCAGTGGTTAATTTTGATTTATGAAACTTACACTTGGTTTTTCGCCCTGCCCGAATGACACCTTTATTTTTGACGCTCTTATTCACCATAAAATTGATACCGAAGGCCTTGAGTTTGAAGTAACTTATGATGACGTGGAAACATTGAATCAAAAGGCTTTAAAGGGGCAGTTAGATATTACGAAACTAAGTTTCCATGCCTTTGCTTACGTGGCGAACCAATATGCTTTGCTCGATGCAGGAAGTGCGCTGGGTTTCGGTGTTGGTCCATTGCTAATCAGCCATAAGCACACACCAGAGGCGCTTGATGAATTATTGAAATCCGGAACGAGTGAACTGAAAGTTGGAATCCCGGGCAAATACACTACAGCAAATTTTCTACTGGGCATTGCATTCCCTCAGTTAAAACATAAACAGGAAATGGTTTTCTCGGAAATTGAATCAGCTTTGCTAGAAGACCAAATTGATCTGGGTTTGATTATCCATGAAAATAGATTTACTTACCAGGATAAAGGCTTAACTAAAATTGTTGATTTAGGAGATTATTGGGAAAAATTAACAGGTTGCGCCATTCCTTTGGGTGGAATTGTAATCAACAGGAATTTGGATCGTGAAATTCAGCTTAAAGTAAACCGCTTGATTCGTCAATCGGTTGAGTTTGCATTCGCTCACCCAAAATCGGGCATCGATTTTATACGCGAACATGCACAGGCAATGGATGAAGCGGTGATGTATAAACACATCGAATTATATGTAAATAAATACAGTATCAACCTTGGCGAAGAAGGCAGAAAAGCTGTGGATACCCTGTTCACCCTTGCGCAGGAGCGGAACATTATTCCGGCAATAAAGGAAAATTTATACTTGTAAGTAGGATGGTATCATAAATATCGGATGACATCCTGAATAGTGTTTTCGGCAGGCTTGGTGTGACTACATTTAGAGATAAGTGATTTACGATAAAGCCACGATCTTCTGATGGTTGGTGTCTTAACCAAGCCATCTACATCTAACTTACCAGCAACTTATAGCCCTTACCATGAACGTTAATAATCTCCACGTTTGAATCGCCTCTTAAATATTTGCGCAGCTTACTTAAGAACACATCCATGCTGCGCCCGTTGAAATAGTTATCATCATGCCAGATACTTAACAACGCTTCTTCACGGGTTAATACCGTGTTCTTTTTCAAACACAATAAACGAAGTAATTCTGCTTCTTTGGTAGATAGCTTTTGTTGCTGGTCGGCGTTGGTAATAATTTGTGTGGTATAATCAAAAGTATAATCACCAATGCTAAACTGAGTTTCAGGTGCTTCTTCTATCCCATCCGTTTTGCTCGAAATTCGCTTGAACATGGCATTAATGCGCAATAGCAGTTCCTCAATACGAAACGGTTTGGTGATGTAGTCATCCCCGCCTAAATCATAAGCTGCAGATTTATCTTCTAACATGGTCTTAGCAGTGGCAAAAATAATGGGTACCTGTGCATTTATTTTACGAATATCTTTCCCTAAAGTAAATCCATCCTTTTTAGGCATCATCACGTCGAGAATACACAAATCGAAGTTTTGCTTATTGAAGGCACGTAAACCTTCCTCGCCATCTGTGCAAAGCACCACATCAAACTTGCCTTTCAACTGCAAATAATCTTGAAGTAATAAACCTAAATTTGGATCGTCCTCAACCAGAAGTATCTTTTTCATTGTTTTTATTTTGTTCCCGTATGTAGCATTACCTACCGTAAGGGTTTGATTGTGTGTTTGCATAACGGTTTAAATTTACTTGCGATATAAAATAAATTCACCGCTATGTTAAATAATGTTTGGCTGCATTTAGGTAATGTATCGACCAATTCAGCTTTTGTGCCGACATTTAGCCTTCGTATAAAGGTAACGATATTTCAAATGTTGTTCCTTTATCTTTCTCGCTGCTTACCTTTATGCTGCCATTTGCTTGTTTAATAATATCCTGAACGTAATTTAGCCCCAAACCAAAGCCCTTAACATCATGCAGGTTACCCGTGGGTACACGATAAAACTGATCAAAAATTCGCTTCGACTGGTCTTTGGTCATCCCAATACCTTTATCCGCAATCTCGATAATTAGATTCTTATGCGTGTTCCTGGTAGATATTGTAATTTCTGGTACCTCTGCACTGTATTTATTGGCATTGTCTATCAAATTATAAAGCACATTCGAAAGGTGCAACTCATCGCCATAAACAGTCGATTTTTCAGCATCTGTATTGATATTTAAAACTGCACTTCTTTTTTGAAGCTGAAGCCCCATACTATCCAGCACAATCACAATCAGGTCATTCATGTCAACCGCTGTGTTATCCATCTTTAATTCACCTTTTTCCAGTCTGGCAATACTTAACACGCGTTCAATATGGCTTCCCAAACGCACATTTTCATCATAAATGATATTTGCCAAACGTTTCAGGCGGGTCTTATCTTCCGTAACTTCCGGATCCTTTAGTGCCTCACTGGCAATCATGATCGTGGCTACCGGTGTTTTAAACTCATGCGTCATATTATTGATGAAATCAGTTTTCATCTCAGATATTTTTTTCTGTTTTAGAATGGCATAAAGCG
Organism: Pedobacter agri PB92; assembly: GCF_000258495.1. GTDB lineage: Bacteria > Bacteroidota > Bacteroidia > Sphingobacteriales > Sphingobacteriaceae > Pedobacter > Pedobacter agri. Next base: position 15,785 of record NZ_AJLG01000090.1, on the reverse strand, counting down.
TATAGGAAAAGATAAAAACCAGCACCAGTAACAAGCCTACCGATGATGCCAGCGTGAAACCCAGATTGGTTAAGATAGCAGAATTTTTGTTTGGGAAAGTAACAATCAAAGTTCCCGGGTCGCGAAATAAGTCGTTACCAAAAAGTGGCGTTTTATAGGTGTTCTCCGGTAAAAACTCCCCTTTGGTATTGGAAGCCACCATAAAAAGCACTGAATCTTTTTTTGCCAGCGAAACTTTATATGATGGTTTAAGGCTAATGTTGTGGGTAGATAATTCTGACATCAGAATATCACCAAGTGCCCTGAAATTAATTCGCTTGTAAATCGGAATTTTAGCATCTTCAAGCTCTTTAGATACATCTTCAACCAAATTCATTCGGGTGTAAGGCAACGTATCTTTACCCAAAGCCGCAATCTTTACCTCAAGTTTTTTTTTGGCAATTTCATCTTCACGCTTAAATTTCTTCTCTAAATCATCAGGAATTTTTGCAAGGCTTACAAAACCAGGACTGCCATTTCTAGGATCGAAAACCAGATACCTTAAAGAGTCTGGCAAGCTTTGAAAACTTTTGAATTCGAAAGTTTTTGGAGGCGCTGCAAAAGGTTTAGTGCGCATGCTATACCCTTTGATCACAAGGCTTCGGATATCAATAAAAGCATCCATCTGTAAATCTACCTTATCGCCGTTAGGAGTATTAAGGGAGATGAACTCTTTCTCCGAGATTACTTTGGGTGCCCGGTAAGACATCCTTATGATACTATCCTGCTGATTTAAATAATTTTCTATTTGATTTTCGCGTTCGGCCAACCTCAACTCCGATTCCTGCACATATTGTTGCCTTAAATCTTTAATATCGAGCGCTCTTTGCCGGGCATCCTGAAGTCGCCTTAATTTATTTTCGGCATCTTTCCTGTTAATGTGATTGGCCACATTTAATCGCTCTACTTTTTTAACTACTGTTGCTAAAGTCTGATTGACCTGTTCATCGAAAAGCTGAGATTTTAGGTTATAGGCTTCTTTGATGTAATACAACTGCATCACAAAAACGCCCAGCAAAGCCACCGTCATTAAAACAGTAATAAACCAAAAACTCCTTTTTTTCATTGATGTGATCTTCTGCTGAAAGTATTTACAATACTTTTTACAACCTAACTGATATCAAAAATACTCAATAGCTAAGTTAAAGGAATGTTTTTAACATATTTTAACATGGCTTATTTAGCTGGAAATGAATATTCAAAGAAATTTTTAACAAAAAAAATGCCGGGGCAAAAGCCCCGGCATGGTTCAAAATTGTTTGCTTAAAAAGAATCTTTATTTAGAATGGTAAATCATCATCTTCACCTGGTGTGTTACTCACATCAACCGGAGCTGCATAAGCTGGAGTAGCTGCTGCCTGAGCACCCGCTGCAATAGCATTGATTCTCCAAATGACCAGGCTGTTAAAATATGATGTTTTTCCTGTTTTATCTGTCCAAGGGCGACCACGTAAGTTAAAGAAAACCTCAACTTCATCACCCGCTTTAAATGTATCTAATAATGCAGTTTTATCTTGTAAAGCCTCAAAACGGATATATTCTGGGTATGTTGGATTTTCTGCGTATTCTACTATTAAATCACGTTTTTTAAACGTTTCACTCACTTGCTGCGTTGCACCTACTTCGTGTACTTTTCCTTTAATTTCCATATCTAATACTACTTAATGTACTATAAACATCAAATCTCTATAATTTTATTGATAACTTCGCATATATTATGATGCAAGTTTTCCACAATAAAAGCAAGGTAATTATTACCTGCAATAAGCGCCTTTCTCCGTATTTGCAAGATGAAGTTACGGCCTTAGGATATAAAATTGAAAGGGCTTTCCCAACTGGTGTTGAGCTAAATATCACCCTTACAGAGTGTATTAAGCTAAATTTGAACTTGCGTTGCGCCAGTCAGATTTTGTACGCCATAAAAAGTTTCAAAGCTGTTACGCCTGATGATTTATACAACGAAATCAAAGCGATTGAATGGGAGGAACTGATTGATTTTGCAGGTTACTTTTCTGTAACCTCCAATGTGGATAATCCAAACATTACCACCCCACTTTTTGCAAATTTAAAGGTTAAAGATGCGATTGTTGACAGGATGAAAGAGAAAAAAGGGATACGTCCGAACTCTGGCTCTGATGCCAACAAAGCAGTAGTACATTTATACTGGAAAGATGCCGATGCCGATGTATTTATGGATACCTCAGGCGAAACATTGGCTAAACATGGTTATCGTAAAATTCCGGGAAAAGCACCAATGCTCGAAGCCTTAGCTTCAGGTGCCATTTATGCTACCAATTGGGATAAAAAATCGCCTTTTATTAATCCGATGTGTGGTTCAGGAACTTTGGCTATCGAAGCAGCATTAATCGCAACCAATCGTGCTCCAGGCTTGTATCGCATGAATTATGGCTTTATGCACATTTTAGGTTATGATGAGCAGGAATTTTTTGCTGAAAGAAGAATATTGAAAGATCAGGTAATTAAAAACACAGATCTTAAAATAATTGCTTCTGATATTTCTGAAGATGCCGTTGAGGTTACGCGTAGAAATGCCAAAACCGCTGGAGTAGATACTTTTATTGAATTCGAAGTTTGTGATTTCGAACTTACACCTGTTCCGGAAGGCGGAAAAGGCGTGGTGGTTTTCAATCCGGAATACGGGGAACGTTTAGGCGTACACAGCAAACTGGAACTCACCTACAAGCGCATGGGCGATTTCATGAAAACCAAATGTAAAGGTTATTCAGGTTATATTTTTACCGGAAATCCTGACCTTGCCAAAAAAATCGGCTTAAAGGCATCAAGAAAAATTGAATTCTATAACGGAAAACTAGATTGCAGAATGCTAGAGTACGAGCTTTACGATGGTTCAAGAAGAGCACCACTGATTGAAAATCAAGTACAAGCATAACTATATAAATTATCAGGAATTTAAAATGCACTAGCTTTTGGGTTCCTGATTACCTACTTTCTTTACCCGCTTTTTCTTTATTGAATCTGTAATTGACGGAAATTGTTTGTGCCACATGCTGGTGTACATCCCGTTTATTTCAACCAGCTCGGCATGTGTACCTTCTTCAATAAGTTTTCCCTCTTTTAACACCACAATTTTATCCGCATTTACAACGGTGCTTAATCGGTGAGCAATTAAAATAATGGTTTTGCCTTGTTCACGAAGTAAAGAAATAGCGTGATGGATATGTTCTTCTGATGAGGAATCTAACGAAGAGGTGGCTTCATCCAAAATTAATATTTCCGGATCACGATACAGCGCCCTTGCAATGGCCAGCCGCTGCCTTTGCCCGCCAGATAAATTGGTAGCGTTTTCTCCCAAATAGGTATCAAATCCGTTTGGCAAACGTTCAATAAAATCCATAATATGCAGTTGGGCACAAATACGCACAATTTTTTTCATATCAGGTTCCATCTCTCCAACAGCAATATTTTCAATCACATTTCCGGCAAACAGATGCACATCTTGTGGCACTACCGCTACCAGTTTCCTCAAACTTTCGTTAGTAATGTAATTGATGTCGAATTCGCCGATCATAATATTTCCCGACTGCAGCGGATAAATATTTTGAAGTAGCGAAAGTAATGTAGTTTTCCCAGAGCCGCTCTCTCCCACTACAGCTGTGATTTTACCTTTCGGAACATGAAGATCAAAGCCATCAAAAACCGTAACCCTGGTCCCGTACCTGAAATTCACTTTCCGAAATTCGATATCTCCAATCATATCCGGTGTAATGTCAGTTTTGTTCTCTGTTTTCTCCCGCTCTAAATCCATGATTTCAAAAAGTCTGTCGGCGGCAATGCGGGCATCTTGAAAAACCTTATTCATGCCAATTAAACTAATTACAGGACCTGTGAAATATCCGATAATGGCATAAAATGATAACAATTCTCCGGGAGTGATCAGGTTTTGAAGTACAAAACTTGCCCCTGCCCATAATAAAATAACAGCAAATGTGCTCGAAATAAAACCACTGGCGTTACCTACTAATAGTGAATTTGTTCCGGAGGTGTAAACCGTTTTCAGTAAATTAATAAATCTGATTTCTGTTTTCAGGTTAGAGAAATTCTCCAATCCAAATCGTTTTATGGTACTAACTGAATTGACTGATTCTACCAATTGATTTTCCAGTTCAGCACTTTTTTCCATTAGTTGCCTTTGTGTGGTTTTGTTCAGGCGATTTGATATATAATAAACCAAGGCGTACAAAGGCACAACAGTTAACATAATCAAAGCCAGTTTCCAATAGTAGGTAAACATCAGTGCAAAAGAAAAAATCAGGATGAAGACATTGACCGCAAAACCAACCAATACATCATTGATAAAAGCCCTGATTTTTACTGCATCATTCATCCGTGAGATGATTTCTCCTACACGCATGGTATCGAAAAAAGCCTGAGGTAACTTCAAAAGGTGTTTATAATAACCCAGGATTAACCTCGCATCAATTTGCTGTCCGGTTTTTATGGTTAATAGTGTTTTAGCGTAATTGATAAATATTTGCAGCAGGATGATGATAATCATCACCGTTCCCATCAGGTTTAATAAATTCGTATTGCCCTCTGGAAGTACATTATCTACTATTTTTTGAAGAAAAATGGAAGTTGATAAACCTAAGATGGTGTAAAATATGGCGCCAATTAATACCTGAATTAGAATTGACTTATGTGGCATCAGCAAATAGAGAAATCTTTTCTCTAATGATATTCGCTCGGTTCCGGCAGTGAAATCATCTCCGGGTAAAAGCATAATCAATACACCAGTCCATTTCTGCCTGAATTCATCCGGAGTTAGCCGCTGCATTTCTCCGTAAGCAGGATCCATCACCTCTACATAATCTTCGGTTACCTTATAGATAACAATGTAGTGAGCGAGATTATTATGATTCACATGGGCAATAACTGGCGTTGGGATGGTAAAGAGGTTATCAAAACTGGCTTTAACGCCTTTTGCAGAAAATCCTAACCTGGCAGAAGCCTCAATTAAGCCCAGTACGTTGGTTCCCTTTTTATCGGTACCAGCATATTGCCGTATTCTGGCAATGGGTAAATCTAAACCATAGTGAATAGAGATAGAGGCCAGGCATGTAGCACCACAGTCGGTAACGTCATGCTGTTTGATAACGGTGCGTTTAGCTTTCTTTTTTAAAGCAATGTTCTCTTTAAAAGCCTGGAAGAATTGGTTTAAATTTTTCATCGGCTGCTTACTTGATTTTCTTTACTTTCAGGAATTACATTTGGATTTAACCAATCATCAGCCTTATCGTACAGCAATTGAAATAGTGTTCTTCTTGTTACAAAGAAACGGGCCTGTAGCGTCATACCCTTTTTTATTTTACCCTGGTATCCGTTCCTTAACTTTAAATTGTTTTTATCCAATAAACAGCGAACTTTGAAAAAGGGTTGTGATCCATTTTCCATAAATACGTCACTTGAGATGGATATTACTTTACCGGTTGCCATGCCCCATTCATTATAATTATAGGCATCAATTTGAAACCGGGCTTTGGTGCCAACTTTTAGCAAACCGATATCTTTAGGTTGAACATAGGTTTCTGCAATCAAGCCTGAATCGGGCGAAATTTCACCCAAAATTTCATTTGCCGAAATAGAACTTCCGGGTTGTATTCCCTTTAATTGCTGTACTGTTCCGGTTAAAGGTGCTTTTATGGTGTAAAACTCTTTCTCTTCTTCGTATTGCCGATCTCTGGTATCAAGTTGTTGATTTTGGATATTGAGCTGATTCAATTCCGTTTGCCACTTATTCCCCTGCTCCTCTCCAATTAAACTTAGCTCGTTGAATACGTTATCCTTTCTGAGTTTCATTTCATCATATTCTAATGCAGAAACCGCTTTTCTTTTAAAAAGATAGGCGTAACGTTCATAATTTTTATAAGCCAGCTGATATCTTGCTTTTGCCTCGGTTACCCTTTGCATAAAGAAACTGTATTGCTGGCCATATACGCCAGATTTAAGCGGCAACTTTTTCGACCAATCGTTCCTTCTGTAAGCATTGATGAGTAAGCCTAAATCGTGAAGCTGATCCTTAACATCGGTTTGCTGAAACTGATTCAAGGCATCCTGACTTTCGATATTTTCTTTTTTAATCGTCAGCAACACCTGACCGGCCTTCACATGCATATTTTCCTTTATAAATAAAGAATCAATGCGTCCGGCTATAAGTGGTTTAATTTCATTCCGCTCTGCAGTAGGCCTGAATAAACCAGTACTTTTTACATTTACATCAACCTTAATAAGAAATAATGCCAGAAAAGCAGCAATGAGTACAACCAAAATAACCTGGTAAATTACTTTGGTGTAAGAGTTATGAGAATGAAAATGATACTCGGCTGTATTTTCAATAATCTCTTTCGGAAATATGTATTTGTCACTATCCATATCTATATTGACATACGCATTTTTGCTATTTTAGGTTTTAAGACCATAAAAAAAGACCAAATCTCTTGGTCTTTCATTATTTATATTTAACAACAAATTATTGCCTGTTGCCAATAAAACCTAAATCCAGGGCAATATCATTGCCAACAGAAATGGTCGTTTCATTTCGTCTATCGCCGTTTGTGGTAATAAATGTAATACTTAATAAACTGTCAGATGTAGCACTGATTGATATGCCGGAGGCTTGCTGTGTATTTCCAAAAATACCCCCACCCCCAATTTCTAAAAGTTCTTGTGCTGATAAATTTTCCATTATTTCAGTATTTTGTTAGAGAAAAAAAGGGATTCTTTTCAGAACCCCTTTCTATAAATTGAGTGTTAATCAAATTAGCTGGTTAAGCTTTGGAATAATCCTTCCAAACTTCCACCGATGTTATTCCCTAAAGAGAACGAGGTTTTACTCGATTCATCTCCGTCTTGGGTTTCGTTTGAAAATGATAGTAAATTACCAATTCCAATTGATCCTAATAACCCACCTGAATTCGATGAATCATTACCACCAAATAAACCACCACCGTTGATTTCTTTCATTTCGTTTAAATTTAACTCTTGAAGTTTCATAACGTTCTAATTTTAATAATGCCTACTCTGTTTGAGGTTTTCGGCTACTCCTTTTTATAATCGCATTTAACTGCGAGGTTATTTAAGAAACGATACTCACCCATCAATAGTTTTTACAACTGCCTGATTAGCAACAACAAAATAGAATACATTAAACTTTTGAGTTGTTTCATTGTTGGTAATAATTACCGTGTTTACCCGTTCACGTGATACCTTAGAGCTAGCGAATCATTCCTATAAAATCTAAGCCTTTAAGAATTTCGTAAATTATAGAAACATATAAAATTATCCCTTTTTATGGAAGATGTATTAGCTTTAAAGACGAAGAACGTTGCCGGGAATATTAGGAAAATTAGAGAATACAGAGACTATACTCAAGATTATCTGGCAGCGAAATTAAAAATCTCTCAAAATGCTTACAGTAAAATTGAGTTAGGCTATAGTAAATTGACTATTGATCGTTTATTTCAAATCGCCGCAATTTTAGAGGTTGAGGTAACACATTTACTTACTTTAAATCACAATGATTTAATTAAAATTATTGCTGAAGATGAAAGTAGAACAGCAGCGGCGAGTTAATCAACTCTCCGCTGCTGATAACATTTTTTCTGCCCTGCATAAAATTCCGATATATTTGAGAAAAATTAATTATGCAGTCTTCTATCCAAAAAACCATTGATTTTGTTAAAGAAACTTTAGCCCATGCCGAAGCAGGCCATGACTGGTTTCATATCGAGCGTGTTTTCAAAACCGCTCAAAATATTAATCAAAAGGAAAATGGGAATGAACTTGTAGTAGCCTTTGCTGCACTGTTGCATGATATTGCTGATCCAAAATTTAACAATGGAGATGAAACCTTAGGCCCGAATATGGCTGCTGCCTTTCTCCAGTCTATATCCATTGATGAAGAAATAATTAATCACGTAAAACTGATTATTCAAAATATGTCATTTAAGAACAGTTTTGAACAAAGCTCCTTTACATCCAAAGAAATGCAAATTGTTCAGGACGCCGATCGGTTAGATGCCATTGGTGCAATAGGGATTGCAAGGGCTTTTACCTATGGCGGGTTTAAAAATCGAGTGTTATACGATCCTGCAATTCAACCACAACAGCATTTAGATAAAGAGAGTTATAAAAATACCACCGCCCCAACTATTAATCATTTTTATGAAAAGCTGTTGCTGCTTAAAGATATGATGAACACCGAAGCCGGCAAAGCTATCGCGGAGGAAAGGCATAAGTTTATGGAACTTTACCTGACACATTTTTACCGCGAATGGGAAGGAAATTGAAATCAAAACAGTGTAAATACCGTAATTTCTCCGTATAAAATACTTAGAAGTAAGTATTTCATGGAGTTTGATCTGCGCTTAAATTAGTAGCAGATTAACGTCATGAACTCTTTTCAATTAAAATATCATAAATGTAGGGTACTTGTTGCCGCGTTTATTGGCATACCGCTTATTGGTGCCTTGCTGATGCTGGTCATTCTATTTTGCTTACCGCTTGATACGCCAATCTGGGCCATTTCAATTCTTATTTTATTTTTTTTAGTCGCTGATGATTGTAGCGCTACAGTGGGTTATCAAAACCCAGATATTTGTTGCGTGTGATGTTGAGTTAGATAAAAACGGGATAAAGTTTGCAATCAAACATAACACCTTATTTTATTCGAAAAAAAGCCTCCATTTTTCATGGAAGAACATCTATTCCATTGAAGAAAAGTTTAGCAATCAAAATGGTGATTATTATTATGCCGTAAAATTTAGTGAACCTTCTTTCAGTGCAAATTTCAGCATCAAAGAACAGCATGAAGCAGAAGCTGAAGCATTTTTTAAACAGCTCAGACAACTTCAGGAAAATCAAAACCAATCAGAAAGTCACTTTCCAAAGCATTACAAAATTAATGGCAATAACATTTTAGCAACCAATTAGGCTATTCCACAAAAGAGTAAACTAAAGCATTAAATTTACTAATTTATTTAGTTTTAAAACTATATTTGTTAGTAAATAACTACTTATGTCATTCGATCGAATTCGTGAAAAATTAAATATTCTTGCTGACGCTGCTAAATATGATGTTTCATGTTCATCAAGTGGTGGCACCAGGAAAAACGATAATAAAGGCCTTGGAGATAGTCATTCTTCAGGCATTTGCCATACCTACACAGAAGATGGTCGCTGTGTTTCCCTACTTAAAATACTGTTAACTAACCACTGCATTTATGATTGCCTTTTTTGCGTTTCGAGAAAAAGCAATGATGTGAAGCGGGCAGCCTTTACCGTAGATGAGGTAGTGGAACTCACTATGAATTTTTACCGCAGAAATTATATTGAGGGATTATTTTTGAGTTCTGGTATTTTCAAGAATGCCGATTTTACCATGGAGCGATTGCTTTTGGTTTGTAAAAAACTGCGGTTAGAGCAAAACTACAATGGTTATATTCACTTAAAAACTATTCCCGGAGCAAGTGATGAATTAATAAAAGAAGCAGGACTTTATGCTGATCGAATGAGCATCAATTTGGAAATGCCTACTGAAGCAGGTTTAAAACTTTTAGCTCCAGAGAAAAACCACGCAGATGTGATTAAACCACTAGATTTTGTTCAGAAAAATATTGCGCAGTTTTCTGCAGATAAGAAACTGATTAAACATGTGCCAAAATTTGTTCCGGCGGGGCAAAGTACACAAATGGTTATTGGAGCCACACCAGAAAGCGACAAAGATATTATGTACACTGCAAATGCTTTTTATAAGAATTTTTCGCTAAAAAGGGTTTATTATTCTGGCTATGTTCCTATTAGCGATGATACCAGAATGCCGGTTTTAGGAACCCAGCCACCGCTTTTGCGAGAAAACCGTCTTTATCAAACGGATTGGCTTATGCGTTTTTATGGTTTTAAGGTTCAGGAGATTTTAAATGATGCCAATCCAAATCTTGATATCGATATCGACCCTAAATTAAGCTGGGCAATTAGAAATATGCAACATTTCCCTGTGGATATTAATAAAGCTGATTACAAAATGATTTTGCGCATACCCGGTATCGGCGTAATGTCGGCCCAGAAAATTGTCCAGGCCCGCAAATTTGGAAAATTGAGAATTGATCAGTTGAAAAAGATTGGTGTAGCTTATAACCGGGCGAAACATTTTATTACCTGCGTAGATAGTCCTTATCAATTGAAAGATTATCAGGGGACCCAAATCAAGGCCTTTATTTTAGCCGAAAGCCAAAGCAAATATTTAAAAACCGATAGCAATCAATTGATTTTATTTTAAATGATTTACATTTTTGATGGCTCTTTAACCGGCTTATTAACTGCGGTATTTGAATGGTTTGAAAGGAAACCTGGATCTACGTCTTTAAAATCGATGATGCTTTATCAACCGGAGGCTTTCCGTGAAAACCTGATAGTTGCAACTGACCAGGAGAAAGCCGACCGTGTTTGGGTTGGACTTCAAAAAAAATTAAAAAAAGATTGGCTCCGAAAATTTTACTGCACCTATTTATCTGAAATTCCTGAGGCTTACGATCACTTATTTCAGTTCACCATCTATATTTTTCAAAATGAAACCGGTGCTGCGTCCAATTATGGTAATGATCATGTGATGGCCTTATCGAAATATGCAAAAAGTGTAGAACGCGAAAAACATCGCATGGAAGCATTTATTCGCTTTCAAAAAACTGGCGACGGGATGTTCTATACCTCAGTTGATCCGGATTTTAATGTTCTGCCTTTAATCAGCAATCATTTTAAAAACCGGTATGCAGATCAGGAATGGATTATTTATGATTTGAAAAGAAAATACGGTTTGCATTATAACTTAAAAACAGTTGAGGAAATCACGATCGATTTTGCATCAGAAGTAAATCAGAAAAATCCTGGGTTATTATTAATGGATGAAAAGGAAGAATTGTATTCTTTACTTTGGAAAGATTACTTCAAAAGCGCCAATATTGTTGCGCGAAAAAACACCAAGCTTCATGTAAAACATGTACCCAAAAGATATTGGAAATATTTAACTGAAAAGCAATTGGGTTAACATTCCATTAACATAAAAAGCTTTAAATTGCACCATGAAATTAAGTGTGCTGGTTTTAATTACAGCTTTGGCTGTTGCACTCTCCATCGGGATGGTGAACTTTTATTTTGAGCGCAGCTGGTATTATTTTGGAATTTCATTCGGTGTTTCCTTCCTGTGCAGCTTTTTGGTTTTCTACTATCTGCTGGAAAAATACATTTACAATAAAATTAAACTGATTTATAAGCTCATTCACAATCTCAAGCTCGGAAAAGATTTGAAAGATGCGCTTGGAGAATATGTAAGTTCCGATCCGATTAATGACGTTGAACAAGAAGTTAAAGAATGGGCCGGTGCTAAAAAACGAGAGATTGATTTGCTTAAAAAGCAGGAACAATTTCGTCGAGAATTTTTATCTAATGTGTCTCATGAGTTTAAAACACCGCTTTTTGCCATCCAGGGTTATATCGAAACTTTGCAGGATTGTATTGTAGATGATCCGGATATGGCGGTAAAATTTTTGAAAAAGGCAGAAAATAATGTGGAGCGTTTGAGCTATCTGATCAATGATTTAGATGCCATTTCGAAACTGGAAACAGGCGAAGCGCCTATTCATTATCAGAAATTTGATTTCGTTACACTGGCCAAAGAGGTAATGGAAAATTTGGAAGATAGGGCGAAAGCCAAACACATCAAGCTCTTTTTTAAAGATAAATATACTGCGGTAACCATGGTTAATGCCGACCGCGAAAAAATCCGGCAGGTGTTAATTAATCTGATCGTAAATAGCATTAAATATGGCATCGAACACGGTGAAACAGCCATTAAAATTTTCGAGCTTCATGATCAATTCCTGGTCGAGGTAACTGATAATGGAATCGGTATCGAGGAGAAACATTTACTGCGTTTATTTGAGCGTTTCTATCGCATTGATACCCACCGGGCAAGAGAAGTAGGGGGAACTGGTTTGGGTTTGGCCATTGTAAAGCACATATTGGAAGCGCACCAGCAAACTATTTCGGTGAGAAGCACCCCAGGTATTGGTACAACTTTCGCCTTTACGCTTCAAAAAATTGGTTAGCAAACCTACAGGCTTGAAGTGAATTGCCACAAACTTCTCTAATGGGTTTTTCAATTCAATTGTAAACATTGAAACAAAACGTGCCAATTTGTCACTTTTAATTTTATTTGTGTATTTTTGCAATCCCCAAAATCTTTTTAAGAATGATTGATTTACAAGTACAGGATAAAACGCATGATGAGACGAGACAAGGCGAAGCGTTGATTTTAGATACGCCTGTTAAAGCCGATGCCCGCAAATTATACATCGAAAGTTATGGCTGTGCAATGAACTTTGCCGATAGCGAAATTGTTGCCTCTATCCTTTCTGAAACTGGTTTCGAAACCACTGGCGATTATCACCAGGCCGATGTAATTTTCATCAATACTTGTTCTATCCGTGAAAACGCCGAAACCAGAGTGCGAAATCGTTTATCTCAATTTGGTGTTGAAAAGCGCCGCAATCCTAAATTAATTGTTGGGGTGTTAGGTTGTATGGCTGAGCGTTTAAAATCTAAGTTTTTAGAAGAAGAACGCTTGGTTGATGTAGTAGTTGGCCCAGATGCTTACCGCGATTTACCTAACTTAATTGAGCAGGTTGAAAGCGGGCACAAAGCCGTGAATGTACTGTTATCCCGTGAGGAAACTTACGCAGACATTAGTCCGGTAAGGTTAAACAGTAATGGCATTACTGCCTTTATTTCGATCACCCGCGGTTGTAACAACATGTGCTCATTCTGTGTAGTGCCTTTTACTCGCGGTCGTGAGCGTAGTCGCGATGCACACTCCATCATCGAAGAAGCAAAAACACTTTTCGAAGCTGGTTACAGGGAAGTAACGCTGCTAGGTCAAAATGTAGATTCGTACACCTGGACTTCAGAAGATGGAACGGAAACTGTTAATTTTGCGCAGTTATTAGAACAAACGGCATTGGTTAATCCAGATTTAAGGGTTCGTTTTTCTACGTCGCACCCTAAAGATATTACCGATGAAGTTTTACATACCATCGCCAAATACGATAATATCTGTAACTACATTCACTTACCAGTCCAATCTGGCAATACCCGGGTGTTGGAGTTAATGAACAGAACTTATACCCGTGAGTGGTACATTAACCGCATTGATGCGATTAGAAACATTATTCCAGGTTGTGCCATTTCAACTGATATTATTGCTGGTTTCTGTACTGAAACAGAGGAAGAGCACGAGGAAACGCTGAGCATGATGGATTATGTGAAGTATGATTTCGCTTATAACTTCACCTATTCGGAAAGACCTGGAACTTTAGCTGCCCGTAAACTGGCTGACGACATTCCTGAGGATGTAAAGAAACGTCGTTTGGCAGAAATTTTAGCTAAACAACAAGCACATTCGTTGATGCGATTGCAGGAATGGGTGGGTAAAACTGTTCGTGTATTGATTGAAGGCACTTCGAAAAAATCTGATTTGGATTACTGTGGACGTGGTGATAGTGGCGCAATGGCTATTTTCCCGGCTATTGATGGCGTTAAACCGGGCGAATACGCTAATGTATATATCGAAAGATGTACCTCAGCAACCTTGATTGGAAGAATAGTTTGATAATAGTTACATGTTATCGGTTCCGGGTTACATGGCTGAATGCCAAATTCAATACGCCGAAATTGATTAAACATATTACAACAAAAGTTAATGATTAAATCATAAGAAACATGTTATAAAGCATGACCTTCAACTTTTAACCTTTAACTTTCAACCATTAAAAAATGGATACACAAAATATTAAACAACGGTTCGGAATTATTGGCAATTCGCCTTTGCTAAATCGTGCTATAGATATTGCGAGCCAGGTGGCACCAACGGATATGTCGGTGCTTATTACAGGTGAGAGCGGAAGTGGTAAGGAGGTTTTTTCTCAAATCATTCACCAGATGAGTGCCCGTAAACATGGCGCCTTTATCGCTGTAAACTGTGGTGCTATCCCGGAAGGAACGATAGATTCAGAACTATTCGGACATGAGAAAGGCTCATTTACCGGTGCGCATGAAGCCCGCAAAGGTTATTTTGAAGTAGCCAATGGTGGAACAATTTTCCTTGATGAAGTTGCCGAACTGCCGCTAGGCACTCAGGCCAGGCTGTTGAGGATTTTAGAAAGTGGCGAATATCTTCGTGTTGGTTCATCAAAAGTTCAGAAAACAGATGTTCGTATTATTGCAGCCACCAATGTTGATGTATATAACCGCGTTAAAAATGGAAAATTTCGCGAAGATTTATATTATAGGTTAAACACGGTTCCTTTGCGCATCCCTGCATTGCAAGAGCGTAAGGAAGACATCTTTTTATTATTTAGAAAATTTGCTGCCGATTTTAGTGATAAATACCGCAGCCCGGCATTACATTTAGAGCCAGATGCCGTAAATATTCTAACAAATTATAGTTGGCCAGGAAATGTTCGTCAATTGAAAAATATTGCGGAGCAAATTTGTGTACTGGAGAAAGATAGAAATGTTTCCGGTCAGGCCATTTTAAATTACATTCCTAACGAAGCCGGAAGCAATTTGCCTATGGCAATTAATGCGCAATCAAAAGAAGATTTCACAGAAAGAGATATCTTGTATAAGGTACTTTTTGATATGAAAAAAGATATGGTTGAGCTTAAAAAATTAGTAGCGGAAATTATTCAACACGGCGGAAATACCGCTACTGTTTTAGCTGATAATCCCCAATACATTAACCAGCTATATAGAGATGTGGAGCTACCTTCGGGTCATGAGCATGCTTTCACTATTCAGCAGCCTGCACCAAGCAGCAACAACAACGGCAATAACGGAGATTACTTCGCCCATGAAGCGGAAGAAGTTGAAGAATCATTATCGCTGGTAGATAAGGAATCTGATTTGATTAAAAAAGCCCTGAAAAAACATAAAGGCAAACGCAAGTTCGCGGCTCAGGAATTAGGCATTTCAGAAAGAACCCTTTACAGAAAAATCAAGGAATTGAACTTATAATATTGCCAAAATATTCAGTTAATGAAAATCAAAATATTAGCATTTATACTGATTGCTGCGCTTACTTCTTGTTCATACAAGTTTAGTGGTGCATCAACCGAAGGTTTGAAAACTGTAATTGTGCGTACATTTGAAAACAATGCGCCATTAGTGGTTCCGAACTTAAACAATCAACTTACCGAGGCATTAAAAACGAGGATTCGTAATCAAACCAACTTAAGCGTATCTACTACTGAAGCAGATGCAGTTTTCGAAGGCAGGATTACAGGTTATGATATTAAACCAGTTGCATTGCAATCTAGCGCCACGCCAACTGCAGGCGCAAACCGGTTAACCATTACAGTTTCGATTAAATACACTAATAATGTTGCGGGAAAAGAGAAAGAAAGCTTTGATGAAAGTTTTACCAAATTTTTTGATTTCCCACTAAATGGAGCTTCCATTCAGGCGGCATTACCAAATGCACTAGATCAGATTAATAAGCAATTAACGGAAGACATCTTCAACAGAGCCTTTGCACAGTGGTAAATATCTAATTACACATTGAAATCTTTTCTCAAAAACCGCCGACAATTTTTAACTTAGCGACAAACCTCAAACATGGATTACAAACAGCTACTTGCAGATTTACTTGCACAACC
>NZ_AJLG01000089.1 GCF_000258495.1 Pedobacter agri PB92 | reverse complement strand
ACAATAACTTTGTTGATTAGCGGTTTAAAAACCCATAAAAAAAACCGAATAGGTGATAGCCATCGGTTTTTAAATTTATATTGAAATTAATTATTCAAAATATTCCTTCATTCTTTCGAAGAAGCTCTTATCATTTTTACCTGGTTGAGGTTTGAAGTTAGGAGATTCACGTAATTTTTCAAGCGCATTTCTTTCGTCGCTACTTAAAGCTTTAGGCGTCCAGATGTTAATGTGAATAATTTCATCACCTCTGTGGTAAGAGTTTACTTCAGGTAAACCTTTACCTTTTAAGCGAAGTAATTTTCCGCTTTGCGTTCCAGGTTCGATTTTGATTTTTGCTTTGCCATCAATGGTTGGTACTTCGATGCTCATACCTAGTGCTGCATCAACAAAACTCAAATGCAAATCATAAACGATGTTGTTGCCTTCGCGTTTTAAAGTTTCGTGTGGCGTTTCTTCAATTAATATGATTAAATCGCCCGGTATACCACCATTTGGTGCTGCGTTTCCTTTTCCACTCATGCTCAATTGCATGCCTTCACTTACACCTGCAGGAATATTAATGGTAATGGTTTCCTCTCCACGAACCACGCCATCACCATGGCAAACATTACATTTAGCCGTAATTTGCTGGCCGCTACCATTACAGGTAGGGCAGGTAGAGGCAGTTTGCATCTGCCCTAAAATGGTATTCGTTACTCTGCGCACCTGTCCGCTACCGCCACAGGTACCGCAAGTACTTACTGATGATTTATCTTTAGCACCTGAGCCATCGCAGGTTTTACAAACGATTAATTTATTAACCTTAATTTTTTTCTCTGCACCGTGGGCAATTTCTTCGAGTGTTAATTTAACTTTGATGCGTAAGTTGGTGCCTTTAGCTACACGGCGTCCGCCACGTTGCTGGCCACCACCACCGCCGCCACCAAAAAAGCTCTCGAACGGATTATGTCCACCAAAGATATCTCCAAAATTGCTGAAGATATCATCCATATTCATATTACCGCCACCATAGCCGCCAGAAGCACTGCTGCCAACACCAGCATGACCAAACTGATCATAGCGTTGTTTTTTCTCCGGGCTGCTTAAAACCTCGTAAGCTTCAGCAGCTTCCTTAAATTTATCCTCCGCCGCTTTATCTCCAGGGTTTTTATCCGGGTGATATTTAATTGCCATCTTGCGATAGGCTTTTTTTATTTCATCAGCTGCAGAACCCTTGCTAACGCCCAATACGTCGTAATAATCTCTTTTACTCATCTTCTTTATGAAATGATTGAATTTTGAATAAGTGGATAACGGAATGATTATACATTCTCTAATTCAACATTCAAAATTCAATAATTAATTTACGCTCCAACTACAACTTTAGCAAAGCGGATTACATTATCATTTAATGTATAGCCTTTTTCAACTTCATCAATCACCTTGCCTTTCAAATCATCGCTAGGAGCAGGGATGTTGGTAATGGCTTCGTGGAAATCAGTATCAAATGGTTGATTAATGCTTTCTACATCTTTCAAACCTTTCTGAGCCAGTGTGTTTTTTAATTTGGTGCTTACCAAAAGTATACCTTCTTTAACCGGAGCCACATCTGCTGCGGTTTCCATTGCTTTCAAGGCACGATCAAAATCATCTAAAACTGGTAATAATGATACAATTACATCTTTACCAGCAGTTTGTAAAAGCTCAACACGTTCTTTTTGGGTACGACGTTTATAGTTATCGAACTCGGCATATAAACGTAAATATTTATCGTTAAGCTGTTGAACCTCTGCTTGTAATTTTCTTCAGCTGATAATTCAGGAGCTTTTTCAGTCTCATTCACTTCGGCATCAGTATTTTCTACATTTTCAGCAGCATTTTCTGATGTATTTTCAGGATTCATTATATTTTCTTCTTTATCGTTATTTTTCTTCTTATTAAACATAATACTAAGGCTGAATTTTTTTTGTATTGATCTCAACAATTTTGCCATTAACGGAAATCAGCCAAGCTGTCAGAATTCTTTGTGTTTATCTGAACAGATTGACAGCGAATGCAAGATTGTAGATTTTTGATTTACGATTTTGGCAGTAAGGGGAGGCGGGGTTGATTAATTGTGATTTACAATTTTAGCCGTTAAAGGCTAAAATCGTAAATCAAAAATCTCAACTTATTAGGCTATTTGTGCGCCTTCAAGCACCGCACCATTTTCGCATTTAATAATGCGTGATGGGAAGGTGCGGATAATATGATAATCATGCGTAGCCATTAACACTGCAGTACCTGCCTGGCTGATTTGTTTTAATAAGGTTACAATTTCTTCTGAAGTTTCCGGATCTAAATTCCCTGTAGGTTCATCAGCCAGAATAATTTCCGGATCATTTAATAAAGCTCTTGCAATTACAATACGCTGCTGTTCACCGCCAGAAATTTCGTGAGGCATTTTTTTGATTTTCGAGCGTAAACCAACCTTATCTAAAACATCTTTAATCCGTTCGTTAATTAACTTTTGGTCGCTCCAACCGGTAGCTTTCAACACGAATTCAAGATTTTTTTCAATGGTTCTGTCAGTCAGTAATTGGAAATCTTGAAACACAACGCCCAATTTACGACGCAAAAACGGCACCTGACTTTCTTTCAGGTTTTTTAAGTCAAATCCTGCAATATTTCCTTCGCCATTACCAATATGTAAATCGCCATACAAAATTTTCAATAAGCTACTTTTACCCGAACCTGTTTGACCGATTAAAAAGATAAATTCGTCTTTTTCGATATGTAAATTTACGTTTGAAAGCACTAAGTGTTTTTGTTGAAATACATCAACATTGCTTAAATGAATTACTGCGTGTCCTGCCATTTTATATTTCTAATTTCGCTATCTGCCCAAAAGGCAAACCTTTAACCAATTCCATAATGTAATCCTGTTTATCGCCTAATCCTAATTTTTCCAAAGATTTATCAGGCCTATCCACCCGAAAATAAGCCAAAAGCGTGAATTTTTCGTCTCTTAACTGTACGTAATCTGGAATTTTGGCGATGCCTTTAACTTTAACGATATACATTGTGCCCAAAAATAGCTATTTATGCTGAAAGCTGAAAGGTAAAAGATGAAACGCCATTAAAAGCAATTTCCGATAGGTTTATCTATTTTATCATACCAGCTTATTCAAAAATTCAACGGTATTTACGTTGTCGGCATAATCCCAAAGTTTAGGATGTTGGCTTTGTCCGAATCCAAAACTGGTTAAGTTAAGATTTGCTTTGGTTACAATGCATTGTATGTTTTCTGCCTGAATCTGCAATTTTTCATCTAAAAGCTCCAGATTTTCATATTCCTCGTAAAAAAGAACAGCCAGGGGTGACGTTAAATGCTCATCTTCTTTAAGTAACAAGAAACCGTTATCGAAATGTTTTGCCGCATTCACCAGATAAATAGATTTGTTATAATCGTAATTGTTATTGTATTTAAAATGATTGATAATCGGCTGAAATGGTTCTATGCCTTCATAAAAATTAGCAATATCATATCCTTTTGGGAAGTATAATTTTGAAACATTTCTACAACCTAAACCGAAATAATCAAAAATGTCATGTCCTAAATTTTCAATGTCATTTTTTGTTTCTGTTCCATCTAAAACTGCAACACTATTTCTGTTTTTCCTGATGATATTTGGAACTTTGCTAAAATAATAATCAAAATATCTGGATGAATTGTTGCTTCCCGTAGCAATCACAGCATCAAAATCCTTTAGCCTTTCTACATATTCAACTTTTTCTGAAAATGCAGGTTCAATTTTAATCAGCGCTGCAATTACAGCTTTAATCAGTTGATCATCAGATGATGAAAGTTTAATGAGCGCAATATTTCCGGTAGCCAGTACACAAAGTACATCATGAAAACCAACCATTGGGATGTTTCCGGCAAGGATTAATCCGATCTTTTTTGGAGAGGAAGTAAAATGGATATCTTCGAACCAATGATTAATATCCTCATCATTTAACATTTCAGCAAAAGATAAGATGGATTTTTTTACATTATCTTCCGTAAACCAAGCATTGCTATTTTGAGCACTATAAATTGCATTTCCTAGTATATCAGTGGGGTTACTAAGCTTATTGCCTAGTTGCTTAAAGGCAGTTATTGCTTTTTCCTGAGTTATTGCTGACATATTTAGAATTATTATTAATTGATTATATCTTATATTTGCAACGCAAAGGTAAACTAAGCAAAAGAATTAGACGAAGACATGGCGATTAAAATAACAGATGAGTGTATAAATTGCGGGGCCTGCGAACCTGAATGCCCAAACAACGCAATCTACGATGCCGGAACTGCATGGCGTTTTTCTGACGGAACAAATTTAGAGGGCGTAATCGATTTTGGCAATCAACAAATAGAAGCAGATGCTACTCAGGAGGCAGTTTCTGATGAAGTGTATTATATCGTTTCAGATAAATGTACAGAATGTAAAGGCTTTCATGATGAACCTCAATGTGCGGCAGTTTGTCCGGTAGATTGTTGCGTAGATGACGAAGATATTCGTGAAACTGAAGAAGAGTTATTAGCTAAAAAAGCTTGGTTGCACCAGGAGAATTAAGATTGTTAATTTGCAATTTAGCCTAATCATATAGGTCCTGATGAAAATCAGGACTTTTTTTTGCTCAAAATTATTTAGTAGTCTGATAAATGATCGATTTAAACTGATCGCCTAATTGGCCGTGAGAAAAAGGCCATTGCTGAATATAGATTTGTGCTATGATTTTCTTTTGCGGATCGACCCAATAAGTGGAACCAAAGAAACCTCCCCAACCAAAAGAGCCTGCACTCTGCCCCAGTTTTTTGCTCCCTTTCTCTGAAATTATTTCGAAGCCCAAACCAAAATAGTTATCGCCAAAAGGGATATCACCAATTTGATTAGTTGTCATCAATTCTACGCTGTTCGCTGATAATATTCTTTTCCCGTTCAACTCACCCTTGTTTAACAGCATCGACAAAAAAGTTCCATAATCTTTTGATGTTGAAACCAATCCTGATCCACCTGCAAAATAGCCGTTGCCGTTTATTGGGTAATTAATTGTTGCGCCCGGAAAGGTTCCATCTTTCCATGGTTTAACGGTTTTCGTAGTTGGGTCTTCTGTGTAAACAGTTGCGAGTCGGTTCTGCTTATTCTTAGGAAGGGCAAAATAGGTGTCGTTCATCGCCAAAGGGCTAAAAATTTTGTTTCTAAAGTATTCATCCAGAGTTAAACCCGAAGTAATTTCTACTAAGCGCCCTAAAACGTCGATACTCAAGCTGTACAACCATCTTTGGCCGGGCTGTAACGCAAGTGGTAGTTTCCCAAGTTTATTCATATCTGTTGCCAACGACTTCTTTTTTATTACAAAACCGGCTTCAATTCCGGCTTTGGCATAAATGGCATTCATTTCCGGAGCGCCGATTTGGGCATAACCTAATCCGGAAGTATGGGTAAGCAAATCTCGGAAGGTTATCTCCCTGTTGGCAGGTTTGGTGGTATAGGTGGAGTCTTTTTTATTAAACTTGTCTAAAACTCTTGGATTTTTAAATGAGGGAATAAATTTAGATATTGGGTCATCGAGTGCAAATTTGCCCTGATCAAACTCCATCATTACCGCAACACAAGTTACTGCTTTGGTTTGCGAAGCAATCCTAAGAATATCATTAGTTTCGAATGGGCGATTTAGCTGATTTCCAAATGCCTTGTTATAAACTGTCTTTCCCTCAACAGATATATTTGCTGTAATGCCTTTTATCCAACCGTTATCTAAATATTGCTTAAATAGACTATCAATTTTGTGAATTTGACTTCCTGCAATAACTATATTTGCACCTTTATTTTGTGCAAAGGAGACATTAAATGCAAATACAAAGCACAAAATATTGTAGCAAAATAGCTTCTTCATTACAGCAAATTAAGAGTTATAATTCATATTTATTTGGAATAATGAGCACCGGGCAAGCCGATTTTCTGGCCACATGTTCAGCTACACTGCCCATTAAAAAGTGGTACAAGCCGCTTCGGCCATAGGTGCCAATCACAATTAAATCAGAGCCCCACTCATCAGATTGCTGTATTATTCCATGGGCTGCTGTATCAACAATGCTTAGATAGGTAGTTTTTGTTCCATTGCCAAATTTTGTTTCCATTTCCTTTAGCAGGATATGACTATTTTCCTCACTATTATCGTAGGTTTCCAAAAATACAGGAGCCAAAGTTAAATCAGGATTTACGTTTGCCGGCACCGGCTCAATGATATTGACGAGCGCAACCTCAGCCCCAAATTTTTCTGCCATGTCATAACCAGCTTTTGCAGCTTTCTCAGAACAGGTACTGTTATCAACAGCGATTAATATTTTTTTAAAATTCATAACGAGCAGATTTAAATGTGAACATCATAAAAATAACAAATTCGGAGGCAAAATGTTAGGCAATGAATGGAATTTGTTAGTTTTACTGAATCTTTCACGTACATATTAAATGGAAAATCAATACGGTATTTGCAGAATAGCAGTAGCACCTTTACGGGCTGAACCATCAGATCGGGCAGAAATTGTCTCTCAGTTGTTATTTGGTGAACATGTGGAAATTGTAAGTAAAGATGACCGGTGGTGGCTGGTGAAGAATGGTTACGACGGTTACGAGGGATGGATGGATTTCAGGCAGTTGGCAGCTATTTCCCAGGCACAATTTCTTGAAATGCATGATCATAAATTGCTAGCCCCTTTAAATTTTAATAATGTGCTAACAGCTGAAGATGGAAGCGTTTATCATTTGAGTCCGGCAAGTAACCTGCCTTATGTGGCAGATGGATACTGTTATGCCGGTACTGAAAAATTTAAGTTGGGTTTTGAACCTTACGATAAAACGACAGCAGATTTCAAATCAGATATTGAAGCGACAGCGAAGTTTTTTCAGAATATTCCTTACCTGTGGGGCGGAAGGCATTTGTTTGGCTTAGATTGTTCAGGCTTTGTTCAAACCGTTTTTAAAATGCTCAATATTAAATTAAACAGAGATGCCTCGCAGCAAGCTGAGCAAGGAGATTTAGTAGGCTTTTTATCAGAAGTTAAACCTGGTGATGTCGCTTTTTTTGATAACGCAGAGGGTAAAATTACCCATGTAGGCATTATGTTGAGTCCCAATGAAATTATTCACTCATCGGCAAAAGTTAAAATCGACCCAATTGACGATCAGGGAATTTTTAACAGGGAGCTGGGTATTTACAGCCATAAGCTCAGAATTATTAAACGTTTTGTGGAATAACCAATTCCAATCATTTACACTTTCAAAGCACTTTCTTATCAGCAGGAATCCAAATTTTCATGCTGTGCTTCACTTTTTTTATATAAAGGAATCGTTAGATAATCCTTGCCTAATTTAAACTTAAGTTTAAAATCTAGATTTATTAGATCTCAATTTCAGGGCGGAACTGTGCGATTCAAATATTAGTTGATATAAAATCGCAAATAGTAAAGCGAAGCAGGCAAATCCGCGTAAAATCTAATTCAAATAATAGATAGCGGAATGTATATCCGCCAATAAAATTATTTTTGAACATCACCTCTATTAGTTTATGGATTACTGATGAAAAAAACATCAGTTAATAAATTAATTGCTTATGAAATTACGCTTACTTTTCCTTTCCTTATTCTTTACCTTTAACGCCTTTGCCCAAAATAAACTGTCTAAAAGCAAACAAGCCAGTAACGTAACGTTTGCTTATAAAATAACTGATAAAGAGGTTGTTAGCTTACTCAAAGATGATAAGGTTAACAATGATTTCTATCATACGTTAGTTAGTTCAGACTATTATCGCGATTACAAGAAAAGCGATTTGCCTTACGGAAATTACCTGATGGTAGGTGCTAGCGGAGGTAATATCAATACAAGTTTGTTAAGCGAAAACAACGTTTTATTACAGTTTATTAATAACGAGAATGATTTTCAGTTTTACTTAACAGATATTAAAGGCAATTTAATTACCAATGCATTCGTAGAAATTGATGGTAAAAAAAGGGCAATTTACGATGCAAAAGCAAAATTGTATAGGAGCAAGCATAGTAAGGAAAATGGAAAGCCGAAAGAAGAAGGTATTATAAAAGTGGTGCATGAAGGCATAAGTAATTTTTTTGAATACGATGTTGACGATGATAATTACTATGATGATGACAGGGAAGATTGGTCGTTCTTTAAAAAAGTAGCCTATTCTTTTCCCATCAAATATTTTTGGCAACCAATTAAAACCATCTTTAAAAAGAAAAACAGTACCAAACCTTTGTATGCAGGCTATATGGTTTTTAGCAAGCCGATGTACAAACCGCTTGATACCGTAAAATTTAAGGCCTTTGTAATAAAGACAAAAGGTGGAAACATTAATAACCGACCAGCCAGAGTTGTTTTGCAAACAGATGGTGCCGCTAAAACACTGGCAACTATAAACCCTTATCATAATGGAGGTTACGAATATAGTTTCGTGCTTGTAGATAGTTTAAATTTAAAACTTGATAGAAATTATGGAATAAGTTTGGAAGAAAAATCTAAAAAGCCGAAGAAAGCATTTCGCATCAGTAACAACTTCCGTTATGAAGATTATGAACTGAAATCGGTTGATTTTGTGCTTCGAACTGATCGGAATGAGCAGACAAAAGACAGTTTAATTACCGTTTATTTTAAAGCGACAGATGAAAATGAATTGGCAGTTCCTGATGGTAGGGTAGAACTCACGCTGACCACTAGTCATGTAAATTATTGTGCAGATAAAAAAGTTTTCGTACCTGATACACTTTGGCAAAAGAACATTACGTTAGAGCCTGTTGGTGAAACCAAACTTGTTCTACCAGCAGATATTTTTCCAAGAGCTAACCTTAATTTTAACATGAGTGCCAAATTTTTGAACAGCAATAACGAAGTGAGGACGGCCTCGAAATCTTTAACTTACAACGATTGGAAGAGCACAAAAAAAGCTGTTAAACCTGTCGAGATAAAGTCTGAATTTAGAAAGGATAGTTTGGCTATCACCTATTTGGTAAACAATAAAAGTGAAAGTCAGCCGGCCAAAATGACGAGTTTTACCGAAGATGATGTAGTGATCAATTCGCAAAACATTACTTTGCCTTATGTTACTAAAATTGATTACCGAGCAGAGTATTACGAGATAGAAACGCCGAAAGATACTGCTACCATTGACATCACGAAGCTAAAACCTGAACTGCAAATTAACGCCCTGCAAAATAAAGACAGTTTGCGAGTAGTGGTCATCAATGAGCATAAAGTGCCTTTTTGGTATACCATTTTTGCCGAAAACAAAGTTATTTTAAGAGGTTACACCAATCAACTTGATACATTGATTAAAAATGATAGCCGAAAAGCTAGTCACATACGTATCAATTATTTTTGGGATGGAGATGAAGAAACCAGCGAAGTAAGTGCATTTTATAACCCTTACCAGTTAAACTTAAAACTGATTGCGCCAGATATGGTTTACCCTGGCCAAAAAGTAAATATGTTGGTGCAGGTTACAGATTTAAACCATAAACCCGTAGCCGAAACGGATGTTACTGCACAAGCTTTTACTTCAAAATTTACAGATGTTCCGGATGTGAGGTTGCCTTATTTGGGTCGAAAATATCTAGCGCACAAAACCAACAAAATTAAAATAGAGGCCGATGAAGCTTACGGTAGCGTGAGCACAAAGTTAGATCAACTCACCTGGACCAAATGGAGCAAAAGTTTAGGCTTAGATACGATAGAATATTACAAGTTTACACACCCAAATCCAATTTATCATACCATAGAAACTACAAACGATACCACCACGCAGGTTGCCCCATTTGTGGTTCTTGATGGCGCAATTTTGCCGGCCACTACAGTTTATATCGATAATGTGCCGGTGTATTTTAGCAAGGCACAGCAATTGCAACGTTATTCTTTTGTTGTAAAGCCAGGTATTCACCAATTTAAAATACGCACAGCGGATAAATTAATAACGGTTAGTCACAAAATCACAGCTGGTAAGAAAACCATTTTAAGCATTCTGGCAGATACTACAAATAAACTGGTAACGGTAAACAAGCCTACAACGCTTACTACAGAAGAAAGTCAGCAATTGGATCATTACATGATAAGAGTTACCAATAATTCTGATCTTAATAAAATTACTGTTTCTGCCCTAAATTCTGATACTCGTTTATTGATAAATCCCAACAATCGTATTGAGAAAGAGCTTTTAGTTGGCCCAATACAAGAAAACCTATTGATTTTTGATAATGAAAAATGGCGTCAGAATTTTACCAAAGAAGCAGGATATACCTACACTTTTGAGCCGGGTTTAATCAAGCAAAAATCAAACAAAACAACCTATGCCTTTGATACCAAACTAAATAGAGGTGCCGATAATGGAAATACCAACTTCGCCAACGAGTACGCCTTAAAAAAGAAAGAAATTGATAAAATTTGGTTAGATTTTATGGATTTGCGCAGTCGTACTACACAGCTTTTGGATATCGATTATGTAGGCTTAAAATCTACCGGGAAATTGAGGTATGATATTGATACTGCTTTTACCAATCATATTCCATACATCAAAAATATTATTGCTTTTAAACCTAATCAGGCAAATTTTTTGCGCATTTACAAGGGCGATATCAATACAGATATTTACGAAAGCGGAAAATATAGATTGATGTTTTTGTTGAAAGATAACAGCTATTTTATTACCGATAGCATAAACGTAAAGGCAAACGGCGCAAACTATTACCAATGGAGCAGTTTTAAGATTTCAGAAGCGGATGTATTTAGCCAGAAACTGGATAGTATGATTAAGTCTGTTCCGAGTTTTGGCCTTCAGCCTATTTCAGAAAAGCATCAGCAATTTTTTAACAGCCACTTATTCGATAAAAATGAGTTGAAAAACAAAGTGCAGGGAAGAATTTTATCAAGCCAAACCAAAAAGCCGTTGCAAGGGATTGTGGTAAGAGTTGTTGGCTTAGATCTGCAAACCATCAGTGATGCTAAAGGATTATTTAGCTTTAAAACACCAGAAAAGGGAGCCTTAAAGATATCTGCGAGAAGATTTTATGATAAAATATTTGATATAGCAAATGGCTCAGTTGGAGATATTCTAATAGATACAATTGACAACAATTTAAAGGAAATTGAGGTAGTAGGATATGGCGCAGTGAGAAAACAAAATATGACTGCAAGCGCAACGATGTCTGTCAGTAATGAGTTAACCAATGCATTAGTAGGTTCAGCTCCAGGATTGTTACTTGAAGAAGTTGTAATGTTAAGAGGTTCGTCAACGCTATCTGCCAACAAAAAACCCTTGATTATTTTAGATGGCGTACCTTTTGATGGCGATATCAGCAGTTTAGACAAGGATTTGGTAAAAGATGTTACCGTTTTAAAAGATGCCAGTGCTACAGCTATTTACGGTTCGCAAGCAGTTAATGGGGTAATTATCGTAAAAAGTAAAAAAGGCAATTTGGCAAGAAATCTAGCAGGAGAAGCAGTTGCACAGCAACAAACAATGCGCACAAACTTTAACGATGAAGGCTTTTGGCAACCTAAATTAACTACAGATGAAAATGGTGTGGCTAAGTTTACGGTAAAATTTCCAGATGATATTACGAAGTGGAAAACACGTGTAATGGCAATGAACGGCAATAAGCAAACCGGTTATACAGAAGGAACTATCAAATCATTTAAGTCACTAAGTGCTAATTTGGTATCACCACTTTTTGCTACTGTTGGCGATAGTATTAATGTTTTAGGTAAGTTAATGAACTACACGCCGATGGAGGAAACGGGCATTCGTAAGTTCTCGTACAACGGTAAAGAACTTCGAAACTCCACCGTGAAGTTTAAAAATTCATTAATTGATACTTTGGGAATTGTGGTAAAATCAAAAGACAGCTTAAATTTTGAATATACCTTGGCGCAAGAAAACGGCTACTTTGATGGCGAGCGTAGAAAAATCCCTGTATTTGAAGCGGGCGTGAAAGAAACCAAAGGCTATTTTTCAGCTTTGCTAAGAGATACAACAGTAAACTATGCCTTTGATAAAAACTTAGGCAAAATAACGCTCAGGGCAGAAGCTTCAGTTTTTCCGACTTTGTTGGATGAGATGACCAAACTGCGCAATTACGAGTATTTGTGTAATGAGCAATTGGCGTCTAAATTGAAATCGCTATTGTTAGAGAAACGAGTACGTAAATACTTAGATCAAAAGTTTAACCACGAAAAAGACATTGCTTTCATCCTTAAAAAACTGCAACAGAACAGAAAACCACAAGGAACCTGGGGTTGGTGGCAAAATACTGAGGAGCAAATGTGGATTAGCTTGCACGTAGTTGAAGCGCTATTGCAAGCTGAAAAAGAAGGTTATGCAGTCGACTTAAACAAGCCTTTATTACAACGCTATTTAGTTGCGAAACTAACTGATGAGCCCGATTATAATGATATACAAGTAATTAAACTATTGCACTTGCTGGATGGCAAAAATTACATTAAAGATTGGGTTTTGGCATTTGAAGAAAAGGAAAGAAAACGCGATGAAGGCCTTTCAGCAGAGGTTTTAGCGTTGAAACAGAGAGAAATCAAAGTGTCTACCTTTAGCTTGTTAGAAATGATGGAATTGAAGCAAATGGCAGGTTTGAAAATAGATTTAAGCGTGCTAACCAAGCTTAAAAAACAAACCATGTTTGGTAGTATTTATTGGGGAGAGGAGAGCATTCGTTTTTGGGATAATAGCATTCAGAATACAATATTAGCTTATAGGATTTTAAAAAATGCAGGCGGTTATGATAATGAATTGGAGAAGATAGCACTTTACTTTTTGGAGCAACGTAAAGATGGGCAATGGCGAAATACCTATGAAGCATCATTAATTTTAGAGACTATTCTGCCTGCTTTTATTTCTACTAACGATAAAAGAGAACCCGCATCCATTAAAGTAAATGAGCAGGTAATCACTCAGTTTCCTTTCGATAGCGTAATCGCAAATCCTACTGATTTAAAGGTAGAAAAGAAAGGCAAATCAGCAGTTTACTTTACGGCTTATCAGCAATTTCAAAATGCAACACCTAAAAAGGTAGATAAAGATTTTAAGGTTATTTCTAATATTTTGCAAAATGGAGAAATAGTAACCAAGCTAAAAGCGGGAACCCTGGCGAAATTAAAGGTGGAGGTTGAAGTAAAGGCAGATGCCGATTATGTGATGATCGAAATCCCTATTTCGGCTGGTTGCAGTTATGAGAACAAAATCCAGAATTTTTGGGGAGTTGAAACACACCGCGAATATTTTAAAAATAAAACCTCCATCTTCTGTACAAAATTAAAACAAGGTAAATATAGTTTCGAAATAGATCTAATGCCCAGGTATTCTGGTTCTTACGTTTTAAATCCTGCAAAAGCAGAAATGATGTATTTTCCGGTCTTTTATGGTAGAGAAGGAATGAAAAAGGTCAATATAAATTAATAACATATCCCCTTAATTATTTCGTCATTGCGAGTAACAAAGCAATCTTATTGTGCAGATTGCTCTGTCCTTACCATGACTGTTATGGAAAAAATAATGTTGGTTTAGGTAGGTTTTGGCAACACAGCCCTCTGTAACTAAACCCGATAGAGCCAAATAGCCCGGAGTGAGGTACGAACGAGGACTATAGGCGATAGCGGGACTGATGGCTGCCAGGAACTATTGAACTTTCATTTTCGGAGAAAAAAATTAGCGCTCCATCTCCCAAATCATTACTTTTCTATCATCTCCAGTAGAAATGAGATATTTTCCATCCTTACTCCAAATCATTTTATTGATGGAATGTGTATGCCCAAACTCTCCTTTTTCTAAACTTAGAATTTTGTAAAGCTTAAAGTTTTCTGCATCCCAAAGTTTAATGCTTTTATCTTGACTGCAAGTTGCAAAATAAGACAAGGTTGGATGAAATGCAATATCGTAAACGGTAAACATGTGCGCAGGGATGGTTTGAAGTAGTTCATAATTCGGTAAATTCCAAACTTTTAACTGTGCATCTCTGCTGCCTGTAATTAAGTATTTCCCAGTGGGATGATAGGCCAATGATGTTACGGGTAGGGAATGGCTATCAAGATTTTGCCTGATGCTATAATCAGCCAGATTATAGATTTTAATTAGATGGTCTTTACAGCCAAAGGCAATTTCAGTTTCATCAGAAGAAATGGCAATTGCCCTAACCGTATCGTAAGCTGCCTGAAACCGATAGATTTCTGAAAAATCGCTGAGCGACCAAACGGCAACAGAACCATCCTCGCCAGTAGTTAAAAGTTCGTTTTTACTTTTTACAACTTGAATATTGAAAATGGGCTTGGTATGGGCATTAACTCTTGCAATTACCTTGTCTTCTTTAAAATCATAAACGCTAAATGCTCCACTTCGCTCGCCTACAAAAAGTTGGTTATTGTAATAGTGGAGGTGATAAACGGAACTTTGCACTGGCAATTTAACCTTCACAAAAGCCATGGTTTCCAGCGACCATTCTACAACACCTTTATCGTTTCCGGCGCTAAAAAAAGTATTATTATCATCTGAATTCGCTAAAGCATAAACAGGATTTTGATGGCCAGAAAAGGTTTTTAGGTGTTTGAGCATATTAAAAGGTTGGAAGGCCAAAAAGGTCGGAAGGTGGAAGGTTTCGACAAATTGCCATGATCCCTCAACCTTCCAACCCTTTACCTTATTTGTGTCTGCTTTCTAAATTCTTTGCAATATCTTGAATTGATAAACCTTTTTCTTTTAATAAAAACATCAGATGAAATAGTAAATCTGATGCTTCACCGATAAATTCTTCTTCGGTTTCTGCCAATGCGGCGATTACCGTTTCTACACCTTCTTCGCCTACTTTTTGAGCGATTTTGTTTAAGCCTTTGGCTCTCATATTATTGATGTACGAATCCTTAACAGGATTTTCGTATCGATCAGTAATAATGTTTTCCAGCTCAAAAATAAAGTTCTGATTGTAGTCTGTTTTAAAACAGCTGCGGCTACCAGTGTGGCAAGTTGGCCCAACAGCATTTGATTTAATTAATATTGTGTCGTTATCACAATCGATATGAATAGATTTTACGAAAAGAAAATTACCACTTTCTTCGCCTTTAGTCCATAAGCGGTTTTTAGAGCGAGAAAAGAACGTTACTTTACCTTCAGCTTTTGTCTTATCAAATGCTTCAGCATTCATGTAGCCCAGCATTAAAACCTCTAAAGTTTGTTCATCTTGTATCACTACAGGAACCAAACCTTCACTTTTATTAAAATCTATGTTCATTGTTTTTATCTAGTTTCATCATTGCGAGGAATGAAGCAATCCTAAAGCGATGGGTTTTATTTGCTCGCTTTAGTAGAAAGAATGCTTCATGCCCTATAATGAAGAATGTATTTTTATATCCTTACTGGAATATTATTCCTTTTCAATTCTTGCTTTAAATCAGGTATCAGAATTTCGCCGTAATGAAAAACTGATGCCGCTAAAGCAGCATCTACATTAGCCTTTTGGAAAACTTCGGTAAAATGTTGCATGCTGCCTGCTCCACCCGAAGCAATTATCGGGATGTTAATCATTTGGTTTACCTTACTCAATAAGCCACAATCAAAACCAGCTTTAGTGCCATCATGGTCCATAGAGGTTAGCAAGATTTCTCCTGCCCCTAAATCTTCAGCTTGTTTAATCCAGGTTTCGGTTTCGAGTTCGGTTATTAATCTTCCACCGTTTAAGTGAACCCTATTTTTGCCATCAATAAATTTAGTATCGACAGCTAAAACCACAAATTGCACCCCAAATGTTTTTGCTAATTCTTCAATCAGCTTAGGATTACGAACAGCTGCCGAATTGATGCTGATTTTATCGGCGCCAGCATTTAACAAAGCCTCCGCATCGGCAATTTCTGTAATGCCACCGCCAATGGTAAATGGAATGTTTAATTGCCTAGCCACCGACTTAACCATTTCAATCATGGTTTTTCTACGTTCGTGAGTAGCGGTAATGTCTAAAAAAACCAATTCGTCTGCTCCTTGTTGTGCATATTGTGCGGCCAATTCTACCGGGTCGCCAGCATCTCGTAAATCGACAAAGTTTACACCTTTTACGGTACGACCATCTTTAACGTCAAGACAAGGGATTATTCTTTTGCTTAACCCCCTCAATCCCCCTGAAGGGGGAGGAGCAAATTGCTTAGCCTGTATGGCTTCCTTTATTTTATCCAAAACAGAATTTAAATTATTGTGTAATTGGTTGTTTGTAAATCTTATTACAGTTATGCCTAGGTCTTCAAGATTTCTTTGTCTCTCAATATCATTATTTAGAATTTCTGGCTTATTATGGATACCGCCATCTAATTCTATTAAAAGTTTAATTTCATGGCAGTAAAAATCCGCAATATAAAAAGAAATAGGATGTTGTCTTCTAAACTTTAAACCTAATTGTTTGCCTTTTAATTGTTCCCAAAGTAGGCTTTCACTTTCAGTAACCCTATTTCTTAAAGCCTTGGCATTTTCAAAAATCAAGTTTGAAGCACCATAAAACATACTTGGTTCTTCTAATCTCAATAATTCAAAATCATCATCAGACCCCCACCCCCCTAAAGGGGGCTTTGAATTTCCATATTTAGGTTGATGTGGCATAGTTGGGTATTTTTTGAATTAGTATTTACCGTTTGTAGGTAAAGCCCCCTTTAGGGGGTTGGGGGTTTAAATCGAACTCAAAGCTTTCAGATTCCACTCTTTAATTTGTTCAATGGTAATTCTATCCTCGTAAATCGCTTTTCCCACCACCACACTTCTAATTGGGTATTTGGCCAACTCATAAATATCATCCATTGAGCTTACACCACCGGATGCAATTAACTTAATCATAGGCGAGTGTTCTAGCAGTTTTTGATAAAGTTCTATCGCAGCCCCACCTAATTTTCCATCTTTGCTGATATCCGTACACAAGAAACGGAAAAATCCTAAGGCCAGACATTTATCCACATAATCCATTAACTTAATTGGCGAACTTTCCATCCAGCCTGAATATTTAATTACCTCATCTAAAACGTCGATGGCAATAACTATACGGTTTGCGTAGTTGTCTTTTTTTTGCAAATGCCTCGCTTAGCTGTTGTAAGAAATCTGGGTTGGTAATGGCTTGTGTGCCAACAATCACACGGTGAATCCCGGCGTCAAGTAAGTTGGTTACCTGCTCTATCGTACGGATTCCGCCTCCGTACTGCACTTTCATCTCGGTTTTTTTAATGATTTCAAAAAGAGATTTCTGGTTACTAAAATCACCTTTGGCACCATTTAAATCAATAATATGGATGAAATCTGTTCCATTTGAACGGTATTTTTCTATCATTTCCGCGATAGAAACGTCATATTCAGTTTTTTGGTTGTAATCGCCTTCACGCAGACGAACTACTTTTCCATCCAAAATATCAATAGCAGGAATTATGTACATTTCTCGAGTTATAATTTAAGGTTGAAAGTCTAATCTCAACCGAGGTTTGAAAAGTTTTTTAATATCTGTTCGCCAGCCTTACCTGATTTCTCGGGATGAAACTGAACGCCATAAAAATTATCTTTTTGCACTGCTGCCGAGAACTTTAGTCCATATTGAGCAGAGGCGATGTCAAAAGTAGGGTTATATTCAATAAAGTACGAATGAACGAAGTAAAATTGTGCATTATCTTCAACACCCTCAAATAGAGAATTGTTTTTGTGCTCAATAGCATTCCATCCCATGTGTGGGATTTTGATATTCAGCAACTTATCAAATTTTTTGGTCTTAACCGGCACAATATCTAGCAAAGCTGCGTCGCCTTCTTCCGAATGCGCTGTAATTAATTGCATACCTACACAAATGCCCAAAACAGGTTTTTTTAATTCTTTTATCGCTTCAACTAAACCCGTTCCATTTAGTTTTTCCATCGCCGCACCAGCATGACCAACCCCTGGAATGATAATATGGCTGTAATTCTCTATATCAGCAGCGGTATTTACCATTCCGTATGGTATGTTTTGTCTTTCTAAAGCTGCGGTTAAGGAGAAAATATTTCCCGCTCCGTAGTTTATGATGCCAATTGTGTTTATCTTATTTTCTTCCATTTCAATTAATCATTAGAAAATGAATGTCAGTTTTTCATTGGTACTGTAGTCCTGCTATTCGTTCCAAAATTTTTATTGGTCTTCGACAAGCTCAGACTGACATAAAAATATTTCCACTGCTATCAGGTTTAGGATTTAAAGTTTGTACATCAAGACCTTCAACCTTCCACCCTTCAGTCCTCTACCTTACAACACGCCCTTAGTACTCGGCAAAACCATTTTCTCTGCATCACGTTTCACCGCCATTTTAATCGCTTTTGCAAAAGCTTTAAATATAGCTTCAATTTTATGATGTTCGTTATCGCCTTCCGCTTTAATGTTCAAATTGCATTTTGCTGCATCGCTAAACGATTTAAAGAAATGATAAAACATTTCCGTAGGCATATCGCCAACTTTCTCACGTTTAAATTCTGCATCCCAAACAATCCAGTTGCGACCACCAAAATCGATGGCAACTTGTGCTAAACAATCATCCATTGGTAAACAAAAACCATAACGCTCTATCCCTAATTTATTGCCTAAACCTTTTGCAAAAGCCTCACCGAGTGCAATTCCCGTATCTTCAATGGTATGGTGTTCATCTATATGTAAATCTCCTTTGGCAACTACTTCCAAATCAACACTTCCATGTCTTGCAATCTGGTCGAGCATGTGGTCGAAAAAGTTTAAACCAGTTTCAATTTTAGCTTTTCCAGTACCATCAAGGTCTAAGTTAATGGTAATATCAGTTTCATTGGTTTTACGTATGTGGTTAATTTTTCTACTTCCAGCTTTAAGCAAGTTGTAAATGTCTTCCCATTTCTGGGTTTCCAGAATGATGATATCTAATAAGGTTTCGTGTTTATCTAACGCTTCGGTAGAGCCTAGCGCATCATTCTGACGAAGAAAAATTGCTTTTGCACCTAAGTTTTTAGCCAGCACAACATCATTTAACCTGTCGCCAATTACATACGAATTTTTTAAATCGTAATCTCCGCTGAAATATTTAGTCAGTAACGCTGTTCCAGGTTTGCGGGTAGGGGCATTGTCTTTCGCAAAAGTTCTGTCGATAATAATTTCACTGAAATTTACACCTTCGCCAGCGAAAGTGTCCAGCATGAAATTGTGAATCGGCCAAAAACTTTCTTCAGGATTTGAAGCTGTTCCCAATCCGTCCTGATTCGTAACCATTACCAATTCGTAATCCATTTCTGCAGCTATTTTAGAAAGGTAATACAACGAACGCGGATAAAATTTTAATTTCGAGAAACTATCGACTTGTTCATCATCAGGCTCAATATTCAAAGTGCCGTCTCTATCTATAAATAATACTTTCTTCATCTTTTAAAAATTTTTCAGAATAGTTAACAGTTTATCATTTTCATCTTTTGTGCCCACCGTAATTCTTAAACAGCCTTCGCACAAAATAACTTTCGAACGGTCGCGAACAATGATTCCTTCATCAACTAAAGTATCATAAATTTTAGTCGCATCCGTTACTTCGGTTAAGATAAAATTTGCATCTGATGGATAAACTTTTGTTATAATATTCAGGTTGTTTAATTCGCTAGAAAGTCGCTGTCTTTCGGCAACAGATTCTCTAATCCAATCGTTCACTTGAGCGATATTTTTTAGTGCTTCGAAAGCTAAATCCTGAGTGGCTTGATTGATGTTGTAAGGTGGCTTAATTTTGTTCAAAACATCAATCACTTTTCGAGAAGAAAATGCCATGCCTAAACGCAATGCCGCAAGTCCCCAAGCCTTAGAAAATGTTTGCAAAACTACCAGGTTTGCGTACTCCGTTAACTCTTGAATAAATGTCTTTTGTCGGGCGTAATTGATGTAAGCTTCATCCACTACAACAATGCCTTTAAAGTTGGTCAAAATGGTTTCAATATCTTCACGATTTATTGAGTTTCCTGTTGGATTATTTGGCGAACAAATGAAGATTAATTTCAGTGT